>JAFAZZ010000479.1 GCA_019239375.1 Solirubrobacterales bacterium
GGGGTCCCAGCACGTTGTGGAAGTACGGTGCCGGGAACGTGGCAAACGTACTGAAGGTGGCCACCGACTTGGGCGTGCCCTTGACGATGTGGTTGACCTGATCGTAGTGGTTGATCGCGTTGTTGTAGACCAGGAACACGAGCGCAGCACCCACGAAGCATCCAAGGGTCTGCGCGATCCAATACGACGGCACCTTGCGCCAGGGGAACTCTTTCCGCAGTGCTGCTCCGAGGGTGATTGCGGGGTTGATGTGGCCGCCCGTGATCCCGCCGACGGTATAGACGGCAAACACCACGGCGAGTGCCCATCCCCACGTGATGAGGAGCCAATCGCCTGAGGACTGAAGAGCCCCGGCGGAACTCCGCCCTGAGCCCACCAGCGCCCAGAGCATTGCCACGACGCCATCGCCGAAGCAGATGAGGATGAAGCAGCCGAAGAACTCGGCCCATAGATCTCCCACGAGGCCTCTCCGCCAGGTCAACGGCAATGGCCGAACCGCCTTTGAGTCAGCTACGGTGCTCACCCGTCCTCCTTTATGCGCCGACACCCGCCAGAGCGGCGTATAGCGACCGAAAGAATATGTCTACCGTGCCGTGTGACAACGGTCGCCGGGGTGACTTTGCAACTGACTGTCACAGCGCGGACAGTTTTGCCCTCCTGAGCGTGGCAGGGCGTCTCGCCGGCGCGGCAGGGCGCCTCGCCGGCGCGGCAGGCCGCCCCGCCGGCGAGGCTCATCGGCCGAGCCACTAGCTCGGGCTTATTGCCCCTGCTTCACCCCCGGCTCGCCGAGCGCGAACTGGATCGGATACGTGTGGGTGCCGCCGGGCATCGTTCGCATCCTTGCGGTACTTGCCGAGTGGGAAGATCACCCGGCCGAACGTGCTGGCCAGCATCATCGCGCTGGCGGCGTAGAACGCGGTGAACGCCGAGGCCATGGTGACATAGCCGCCGACCTTCTCCCAGCCGGTCCCACCGAGCGTGTAGTACACGCCGAGCAGTCCGACACCGACCCACAGCGGCGCGAGCACCGACGTCAAGGCCAGGCTCTCGCCCAGTGACGCGATCATCCCGACCAGGGTGATCGCGGCGAGCGCGTAGAACCAGTACCCGAGCTCGGGAACCGCCGCCCCGGGCGCCGGCGCCGGGATCAGCTTCAGCGCGACCATGAAGTTGAGGAACCCATAGCCGAGCCAGAACGCCGCCCAGATTCCGTGGACCGCCGTGGCCAGCCCGTCGCGCGCCTTGAACGCCCACAGCGCTGCGGCGCCCTGGGCGATCCCGGCCGCCGCGGTGGCAAACGGGAAAATCAAGAGCGGGGAAGTCGCGGTCCCGTACCAGCCGACGAGATGCGCGGCGACCATGAACGTCGCCGCGGCGAACCCATACAGCCCGAGGATGGACGGGGCGGCGATCGGCTGCAGGAAGACCCGCGCGTGATCTCGCCACTCCCGCAATTCGCCGGTTGCGCCGTTGGCGCCGCTTCGCGTGGCCGGTTGTGTGCCTGTACTCATGGCAAACCTCCTGAGGAAAGGAGTTGTGTAAGTGCTTCACAATCGGCTTACCCCGCGGCGGTGGTGAGCCGGGTCACCGCGTGACGAATTGGTTTTCCGAGTGACACCCGCCGAGCGCGGAATGTCGCTCCCCGGACAGTCAGGCCACGCGGCTCGAGTGCTTGCGCACCGCCTGGAGCGCGGAAGGTGGACGCCCGAGCAACAGCCAGCGTGACCTCGGCAGCGGGCGCACGTGCCCTGCGTCGCCGAGTCGTTTCAAAGCCGTGGTGACCGAGGGTCGAGGCGCCCCGGTCACCGCCGCCAGCACCTGGTGGGTCAGCCGGAGGTCGAGGCGCACGCCCGCAAGCGTCACCGTGCCCCACCGGTCGGCGAAGTGCCACAGCACGCTGAGCAGCCGGTCGTCGACCCGGCGCAGTCCGCACACCGCCAGGTGGAAGGCCAGCCAATGCGTGCGCTGCATCAGACGCCGGGAGACGGCTGCCAGCACCTCGGGCCAGCGCGCCGCCCGCTCACAAAACGCGCGGTCGAGGACGGCCACCGTCACCGGCTCGACGACGTCCCAATCGATCTCGGTGGCCACCGACTGCTCCTGGCCGATGCGCAGCCACGGCTGGATCACGTCGCCGGGGCCGAGCAGCTCGGCGCACGTGTAATCGCCCACGGTCACCTCCCGGGCCAGCAGCCCCTCGATCACAAGCAGGCCGAGGTTGGCCATGCCGCTGAAGTCGTCGGGACCTACCGTCCAGGGACCGGCCGGGCACGTGAAGATCTCCGCCACGATCTGTCGGCGGGCCAGCGCGAGCTGCTCGTCGCGCAGGTCCTCGGCCAGGTCGGGATCGAACGCGAGGATCGGGATCGGCCGCTCGATGCGGGTGGGCATCTCTCGCTGGCGCCGTGCCATGGTCTCGGTCATCCGTTTACCCGCTCGGCCGGCCCGGAACGCGCCTCGACGAGGTGGCTCGCGCGAGCCGCGGGATCGGGATCGGGCAGCTCCATGGCCAGCGCGGACCACGAGAAGTCGGTCGCGCCCATGCCCGCGCCGGTGAACGGGTCGTAGTACTCGCGCAGCCCTGCGCCGTGGACGGCGCCCCCGATTCGCCGCGCCATTTCGGCGGCCTCCACGTCGTAGCCGAGCCTGACCAGCCCGAGCCAGACCAGCCAGGCGGCGTTGATCCAGGTCGGTCCGCGCCAGTAGCGGCGCAGGAGCAGGAACCGGTCGCTGCGAGAGAAGCCGGGATCCTCGGCCGAGACCGACGGGGGCGGAACCGGCGTCCAGAAACGATCCGGATCGAGCAGGTGCTCCTCGACCGGGCGCCGGCCGATGTCCTCGGGCAGGTCGGGCAGCGCCAGCGGCGACAGCGCCGCCCAGGTGACCGCGCGCCGGGGCACGGCCCGCCGGTCCCGCCGCTTGCGCACGATCTGGTGAAACAGCCCCCGCCGCTCGTCGTACAGCCGCTCCACGATCCGCGGCGTGATCGACGCTCGCCCCAGCGCGATCCGAGACAGCCCGTGGAGCACGTTCGTCGCCGTGCCGCATAGGAGCGGGCCCCCGGCGCCGGCGATGCGCCGGACGTCGAAGTCCAACCCGGTCCGGGAGCGCAGGTTGTAGAACAGCGACCGGACGGGGCTCACCGACCCGGCCCAGAAGATCGTGTGCCCGATGAACCCCTCGGCCGTGGCCGCGGCGAGGAGGCTCTCGAGCTCCGTGCGTGCCCGGAGCGGGTCGAACCGCCGCCAAGCGATCGCCGCGAAGCATGAGTCCCAGTACCACTGCCACGGATCCCGGCCGCTGCTCGGCGCGGTGTAGCCGTAGCGAATCCCGTCGCGCCAGCCCTGGCGCCAGTTGCGCTCGAGCGTCGCGCGGCAGACGTCGCGCGGCTCGCCCTCGGCCGCCTCTCCTCCGAACGCCTCCATTCAGCGGGTCGGGCCCAGGATGCCGTCGGCGGCGCGCTCGAGCGGCCGGCAGACCCAGTTGACCGGCCCGATCCGCGGGGACCTGCCGTCGAGGACCCTCATCCGGACCCGCCGCGCGCACGACCCATGTCGGCTGACTACCCGGCGCGATCTGGCCGCCTGGCTCGTCCGGCGCCGGGTGTCCGTGTTCGGACAGACCCCCTGCCACGGCCCCGGGCCGCTCTGGCGCGACCGCTGCTACGGCTCGAGGCCGCTCTGGCGCGCCAGCGAGGACAGCATCGCCGGCGGCTCCCCACGTAGGAGCAGCGTCCGCCGAGCCGTGCGAACGATCCTGCCCTGCCCCTCGAGACGCACCACCGCCGTGCTCACGGACGGGCGCTGCGCCGCCACGATGTCCGCCAGCTGGGAGTGGCTAATCGGGAGCTCGACCACGATTCCCTCGGGCGTGACCCGGCCGAAGCGGTAGGCCAGGCTCCACAGCGTCACCTCGACGCGCTCCTCGATCCGGGGCAACGCGTTGATCGCAGACTGCAGGCTCAGCCGGCGGGAGCGCTCGATGCACCGCCCGATGAGCGCGCCGTGGATCTCGGGCCAGCGCGCCGTGCGCACCGCGAACCGACGGTCGAGGAGCGCGACCCGCGCGCGCGACACCACCGATGCCGTCACCACGGACGGCGCGCTGAGCTCCACGCCCGTGCCGACCCAGGGGCTGGTCACATCGCCCGTACCCAGCATCTCGATGTGCGAGCGGCTGCCCGCATCGATGCGGATCAGGATCAGACCTTCGAGGATGAGCGCGCCGAACCCGCCCGGCTCAGGTTCCCGGGAGAACCGCCACGGCCCCCGCTCGAACTCGAGCTCGAGCGCCGCGGACATCACCACCGCCGCCTGCCACTCCTGCTGATCGATGCCGGCGCCGAGGTCGGGATCGGCTTCCAGCACCCGGACCGCGGCGCCGCGCGCGTCAGTTCGCATCGCGCGAAGCGGCTGACCGGTGGCTACGGCCGACACGTTGGCATCGTCCCTGCAAACACATTCTCAGTTCTACGGTAGCCCGGCACGTGTGTCAACCGTAGTGCTCTGACAATACGTGCCCGGACGCCGGCGCCGATCTATGCCCGACTGTCACTGCGCGAACGCGGCGCGGATGCGCCCGTGGCGGCCGGGTAGGAATCCGCTGAAAGCGTTATGGAGGTACAGCTATGTCGAAGATCCTCAACCTCATCGCCGGTGTGATTGCCGCGGGAATCGCGTTCGTGATCCTCTATCCCATTCTTGGGGTGACTCTCTGGATCTCCTTCACTGGACGTGCTGGTTGACATCCCACGGGTTGACGTTCATGCCGGCGACGACGAGCCCGTTCCCGAAGGTCCGCTTGCTTATCTGTATCGCTCTCCTGTCGGGCGCGCCACCGCACCCATTTCGCCTGGTCTTCGATTCGCCGGCTGTCGAGGCTCATGCGTGACTTAGCGGCGGCGAACTGCTACTTCTTACGGGGAGCGAGCAGAGAGGAGCATCATGGCCGCCTTCCGCATCCAGCCTCACGTCCGACTGCAGGAGTGGGTCGCCGAGGAGAGGGGTTTCTTCCGCGACGAAGGCCTCGACTACGAGTTCGACGCCCAGGGGTTCGCTGCCGCGTCGCTTACCACATCGTCGGTGAAGCCGGCTGACGCGGCGCCCGTGCCGGCGCGCAGCGGCGCGTTCGAGGACATGGAGAAGGGACGTGCGTGCGATGTCTCCGGGGCCTGTCACTGGGCCGTCAACGCCGCTGCCTCCACGGCCCACGGCCGGATGTGGGGCAAGGCGTACTCGATCTGCACGTCCGGGATCTTCGTCGCGCCGGAGTCGCCGTATCAGCGACCCGAGGATCTGGCCGGCGTGAGCGTCGGCGTCGGGTACCACTCGGGCAGCCACTACTCCGCGATACAGGGCTTGGAGGTCTTCCTCGAGTCGCACCAGATCGAGCTCAGCTTCGTCGGTCTGCCGTTCGACCGTGTCCGGCTCATGCGCGACCGCCGGATCCCGGCGGCCAACGTATGGGGCGCCCAGTACTACCTGCTCGAGCAGTGGGGCTTTCGCAAGCTCGTCGACACCACGTTCATGATGGGCTTCCTGGTGAGCCGGGACGCCGAGCAGGAGGACCTCGAGCGCTATTTCCGCGCGCTGCGCCGGGCCCAGGCCGAGCTCGACCTCGAGCCCGAGCCCTACAAGCGCCATTGGCTGGCAGAGATGCCCGAGGACCTGCGCGAGGCGGCGGATGTCCGTCGATTCGGCACCGGCGAACGAATCGTGTTCGAGCTTTACACCCGCGAGATGTTCGAGCGCACGCACCACTGGATGGAGCGCTGGCAGCTGTTTGACGCCGCGCCGGGAGAGCGCACTAGCTACGAGCAGGCAGTCCTGGCCTAGCGCCGAGGCACACTACCCCCGGCCCCGCGGGCGCTGAGCCACCTCCGCCACCAGGTTGAGCTTCTTCTCCTGGCCGTTCTCCGAGATCGCGTTGCCCGGGCCGGCGGAGGCGAAGCCGCACGGGGTGGACAGGACGAGCTGGTCGCGGGGACGCCTACGGCTCGGCCCGGTGACGGTCGTAATGTCCTCACCTTCCTGCTTGGTCTGGGTGGCACAGAAGCGATCTCAGCACGTCGCGCGCGATCGGCTCTGAGGCGGCCGTCCCGTCAGCGGCGCGCCATGCGACGAAGCCATCCGGTCGAACCAGAATCGCGCCTGCGCCGGTGATTCCGTAGGCATCGGGAAATTGCTGGTCCGGGATGACATGGCTGTCCAGCGGCAGCCCAAGCTTTTTGGCCGCCGCCCCCGCCGCACCGCGCCAGGCTTCGCCGCCCGGAGCGAGCAGCAATACGAAATTCCGGCCGAGCAGATCCAGGGTGGACATCCGCCTGCCGCCCCGCTCGACGAACACGTGGGGGGCGCGCGATCCCGGGCGTGCCTTCGATTCCCGCGGATGCTGGTGCAGCGCCCGGTCGTCTTCCGGCTCAAGCACCACCGCGGGTGAGTTGTACCGGTAGCCGATCTCCATCGCGAAGTCGTCGACCAGCGGCTGCATGCCGTCCGTTCCCAGATACGGCGCAACCCGCGTCACGTATCGCGCGTACGCCTGCTCGACGGTCAGCTCGCCGATCGGGCGACGCTCTTCGTCGTAGGTCTCGAGCAGGCGCACCCCCGCGATCCCCCGTAGCACCAAAGCCAGCTTCCAGGCCAGGTTGTGGGCGTCCTGCACACCTGTGTTGCCGCCGTAGCCCCCGTTGGGCGGGACCACATGGGCGGCGTCACCGGCCAGGAACACGCGGCCTGCCTGATAGCGCTCGGCATTGTCGGCCACCGCACGCCACGTAGCTACGTCTTCGATCACCACCGGGATATCGGGCACCCCGATAGCGGCCCGCAGCAGCTCGAGCGCTCGTTGTTCGGTGATCGTCTGCGCCACGTTCGCCCACGGCGCCGAGGGATACGCGGCGACGATCTCGGGCCGGGCCGTGTCGCCAACCAGGTTGACGACGAGGAAACCGCGGTTGCCGGTGCGGTCCAGCCGGAAGAACCCGCGCAGGACCGAGTTCGTCACGTAGTTGACGCCCTGGTAGCGGCCCTCGAGCAGCGGGGCCAGATCGACCTCGGCCCGGAAGTAGATCGTGACGCTGTTCGAGAGCAGGCCGTGGCCGCGCATGGCGATGCCGAGCCGCTCGCGCGTTGGGCTGCGGTTTCCGTCGGCGGCGATCAGGTACTTGGCGCGCACCGTCTGCTCGGAGTTCGTGGCAAGCTCCCGCAGGGTCGCGCTTACGCCGTCAGCGTCCTGCGAGACCGACGTGCATTCGGTCCGGTAACGGAGTTCTGCCCCCAGCTCCTCGGCGCGCGCCCGCAGAATCGGCTCGAGGTCGTCCTGGTCGATGAACAGCCGCACAGTCGGGCTGAACTCCTCCACGCCGGCGTTCAGATTCGGGAAGTAGCTCGCGATCTCGCGGCCGGCCAGCGACTCGACGTTGTTGATTCCCCCGTCCGGGTGGTAATGCTCCTCCCCCTTGCGACGCACGCGCTCCTCGAGGCCAGCCGAGCGCAGGATCTCCACCGTGCGCAGGTGAAAGTGCCCTGCGCGCGGATGGATCGCGGTGCCGGTGTGGCGCTCGACGACCAAGCAGTCGATCCCGTGCAGCCGCAGCAGCAGCGCAGCGCTCAGGCCGACCAGACTACCGCCCACGATCAGGACATCGGGCTGCTCGCTCACAGGGCGGAGGAGAGCTGCACCGTTTCGAAATCGTCGCGGTACAGGTCGTACGCCGCGGCGTATTCCATGACCCGCGCCACCTCGGTGATGAACTCGTCGTCGTAACCGGCGCGGCGCAGGAGGTGGAAGCCCATCTCCATCCCCGAGCTGATTCCCCCCGCGGTCACGATCCGCCCGGCGTCGACGACACGAGCACGACTGATCCGGCAGGCCGGCGCGATCTCGGCCAGCCGGTCAATGGGCACCTTGCCCGCCGGACCCGACTCAACCCGGTCGGGCTCTTTGCGGTTGGTCGCCGGCAGCCCATCGAGTAGCCCCATCCGACCGTAAACCCACGAGCCCGTGCACACGCTGGTCATCAGGCAGTCGTCCGGCAGCGCGGAGATGAACTCGTGCAGGCGTCGGTTGTACATCTCCTGGCGAGTGCCGAACCCGCCCGGTATGAGGAACGCATGCATCGCGGGGCGATCCGCGAAGGAGTAGTTCGGGAGCACCGTGAACCCGGCCTGCGCCTGCACGGGGCGCATCGCGTCGGCGATCAGGAACGCCTCGAGCTCGGGGTCGTAGCGCCGCGCCACTGACCACACGCCGTAGGGCGCCGCAAAGTCGACGATCTCTGCATCCTTGAACACGTAGATCCCCAACCGAAAACCCGCCATCTGATCCTCCTCGCCTCGACTCGATGTTCAGCCTATGCCGAACGCGGCGGCCCATCTTGTCCGAACGCGAAAAACTTTCTGACCATCGACGCGGTGACGGCCGCCCAACCGCTAAGCGCCACCCACGTCCACACCTGCGCGAAGCTCGTGATCGCACCGGCCCTCGCCACTTCGCCGACCACGAAGCTGCACGCCGCGTACATCCCGAGCGGGAACACGGTCGACCAGCGACGGACGTCGTAGCCCAGGCGGGGGTTGACGATCTCGGCCGCCACCAATGCCGGCAACCAGACCATGCTCGCCAGCCACAGCCCGACGGCGAGCACCTCGAGCGGTCCGTGACCCCGCCCGAGCACGTCCAGGCTCCTGGCGCCAGACGCGAGATCGCCGGCGGCCAGGGTCGAGATCGCCAGCGCGCCGCCGGTGATCCAGTGATCGCCGCGGCCGATGCCGAGTTGGCGCAGGTCGAAGCGCGCCATCACGAACCCATACGAGGCCAGGCCCAACCCGAACGGGACGAGCGCGCCGACCTCGAGCCAGCTGCTCCGGATCTGCACCGCGATCGCCACGGCGAGCACCGCGAGGGACTGGGTGGCGACGGTGAGCAGCAGCGAGGCGCCGACCGTCGGCGTTCGCCAGTGGCTGAGCACCGGCGTAATCAGCACCCCCCACAGCACCAGCGCGCCGCCGAACAGCGCGACCCCCGGTGCGCTCCAGCCGAGCAGGACGAGCCGTGCTCCGAGCACCGCCGTGCCAGCCACCCAGCTGAGCGCTACCGGCCGGCGCGTCTGGGCGCGAAGGCGCTGCGGATCGCGCCGGGCGCGCGCTATCACCGCCGCCGCGATCATCAGCCAGATCCCCGCTGCGAGCACGAGCAGGATCCGCGAGAGCGTCTGCGCGCGGTCGAGCGACAAAGCGACCGAGACGATGCCGGTGCCCATCACCGCGGCGCCCGTTTCGGGCGCGGCCAGATCGGGCGCGCTAGCCCGCCTCGACACCACGTTCGGTGCTCGGCGGGCGCAGGGCAAGCCGCAGCGTCTCCGCTCCCCGGGTGACCTCGAGCGCCACTGCGCGGCCCCGGGCACGCGAGCGGATGAGCGCGCGCTCGAGGTCATGGCCGGTTCGCAGCGGCCGTCGATCGGCCGCGGTGACAAGGTCGCCGGGCCGGATTCCGCTCGCCGCCGCCGGTCCCGCCGGATCGACGTGGCGCACGAGCAGGCCGGGCAGCGGCGGTAGACCGACCGCGCGGCGGCGCTCCAGCGCGATCGGCGCCCCGTCCACGACCATGCCGAGCTCCGCCGCCACGACGTCGTCGGGCTGGCCGTCCTCGAGTGTGTAGAGCAGCTTGCCCAAGAGCTGGCCGAGCTGCTCGCGCTCATCGTCACGCAGGCCTGCGAGGAGTTCCTGGGCGTTGGCCAGGTGCTCCGGCGCGCACGCCTCGAATAGCTCGCGGCCGCGCTCGCTGATCGCGATCACCGTGCCGCGGCCGTCGGCGGGGTCGGGATGCCGCTTGGCCAACCCCTTGTCCACCAGCCGGTCGACCCGCAGGCTGATCGTGCCCGCCGACAGACCCACCTCCGAGGCCAGGCGCCGCTGCGAGACGCTCTCTCCGGCCAGTCGCACCAGCGTCGCGAGCAGTACGAAGTCGGCGCCACGGATGCCGAAGCGGGCGAATACGGTCTCCAGCCGTGGCGCCGTCAACGCCTGCAGGCGCGCTAGGCGGGCAGTCACCGCGATCGCCTCAACGTTCAGATCGGGCCGCGCCGCGTGCCAGCCGGCGATCACGCGGGCGATCGAGTCCTCGGTGATCACCCGGCAATCGACTCCTCGGCGATCACCGGACAACCGAGTTCTCGGCGATCACGCGGGCGATCGAGTTCTCGCCGATCACCCGGCAGTCGCGTCCTCGGCGGGGACCGCGCATGCTCGCGGCATGTGACGGAAGGTTTTGGCCGGCCGCGGCGTCATAAACGCCAGCATAGTGCGTTCGGGTCTATAGTTTGGATACAAAGTAAAGGGTCAAAGCATATTGCCGACGTAAGTCGCGCAGATGGTGATCGAGGCGATCGAGGTGTGAGCATGAAGATTGGGGTAATCGGGGCTGGGCGCATCGGCGGCAACTGCGCGCGCCAGGCGGTCAAGGCCGGCCATGACGTGATGCTGTCGTTTGCGCGCGATCTGTCGAAGCTCGACGCCCTGGCTGCCGAGCTCGGCTCGGCACGGGCGTCTGCGGGCAGCCCCGCGGAGGCGGCGGCATTCGCCGAGGTCCTGATTCTGTCGGTGCCCTGGGGCGCGATTCCTGAGGCGTTGCTCCTGGCCGGTGATCTCAGCGGCAAGATCTTGGTGGACACGACCAACCAGTTCGGCTCCGGCCCGAAGCCTCGCGCCGGTGAAACCGCCGCCTCGTTCAACGCCGCACGGATGCCGGGCGCGCGCTACGTCAAGTCGTTCAACACGCTCACGTCGAGCTTTCAGGCGGAGGCCGCCGGTCGCACCGGCGAGGACCGGGTCGTGCAATGGGTCTGCGGAGACGACGAGCCGGCCAAGGAGATCGTCGCCCGGGTCATCGAGGAGATGGGCTATGTCCCGGTCGACCTCGGCGCGACCGCCACATGCGCGGTGATGGAGGCACCGCGGCGGCCCGGCGCCGTGTACGGCGAGGAGTATCGGGCGGCCGACGCGCAGGCCGTGGTCGACGCCGTGCGAGCGGGCGCCGAGATCCCGTCCACACCCACCTACGGTTGAGCGCGGCCTTCAAGTGACTAGACGGGGCGCGGCCTGATCTCAGATCACTCGGGCGCGTCGTCGCCGGGGAGCAACACGAACCCCAGGATCCGCCGCCGTCGGCCCCGCCGAGGCGGATTGGCCGCCCGGGGTTGGATCACCCGAGCCAGCTCGCGCGCGAGGTCAGCCATTTCGGCGTCATCGAGCCACAGCCCGGCCATCCGGTAGCTCACGCCGTCGCGCGCAAGATCGATGTCATCCCGGTTCAGGTAGCGGTCGAAATCGCCGAGCAGTCCCGCGACGAACGCCATGAACGCCTGGCGGTGATCCTGCCGGGTCATGCGCTCTAGCTCGTCCAGGTTGATGCTGGCCGCGGCCACGCGCAGGACATAGGTGCGCTCGAGGGCACCCCGGACCCGACGCTCACTGACCACGCTGAGCACGCCAGCCTCCACCAGCCGGGCAACGTGCCGGTAGAGGCTGGCTGGGGGCACGTCGGGCAGCTCCCGGCGCAGATCGCCGGTGGTCAGCGCGCGTTCGCCCAGGAACGCTCGGATGATCCGGAGCCGTACCGGGTGCAGAAGCAGATCGGCGCTTGCCATCGGCACACCCTAATGCGTTATCATTCCTTGTAACGTTATCGACTGCGAGAACAACCATGGACAAGCCTTCCAGACGTAAGCGCGCCGGCGCCGTCGCCGCCGGGCTCGCGCTCGCCGAGTCCACCGGTCTTTGGCTTCGCACCGGCCGCCCGGGCGGCAATATCGTCGTGCGCTGCCGCGAGGGACACCTGTTCACGACTCTGTGGCTTCCGGCGATCTCTGTGAAAGCCCTCCGGCTGGGCTGGTGGAGATTTCAGCGCTGCCCAGTTGGTCATCACTGGTCGGTGGTGACGCCGGTGAACGCGTCCGGCCTTAGCCCCCGCGAACGCCGCTCCGCCCGACGGCACCACGACTTCCGCGTCCCCTGAGCAGGCGCCTCGTTTGCCGCCGACCCCGCACGTCGGATAGGTTCTGCGTTCAGCGATGTCCAATCCCATCGACCGGCGCGGCTTCCTGGTTCGGGCAGCCGGGGTTAGCTCGTCGCTCGCCTTACCGGCGGGCGCCGGCGCCGTGGCTCGCGCGGTGGTGCGGTCAAGTGCGGCGGGGCCGCCGATCCGCGGCCAGGTGATCAAGCGCGGCGCGTCCGGCTTCCCCGACGCCGCGCACGTCTACAACACCCGCTTTGACTACGTGCTCCCTTCGTGGGTGGCGCGCCCGCTCGACGCTGCCGACGTGCGCACGGCGGTCAGGTGGGGTGTGGCCCAGGGTGTTCCTCTGCGCGCTCGCTCCGGTGGCCATAGCTACGCCGGCTACTCGACGCTGTCGGGCGGCATGGTCCTCGATTTGCGCAACCTCCGCAGCGTCAACGTCGACCTCCGCGCCCGCACCGCGACGGTTGGCGCCGGCGCGCAGTTGATCGACGTGTACGCTGCGCTGGCCGCTCGCGGAGTGACGATTCCGGCCGGCTCCTGCCCGTCGGTGGGCATCGCCGGGCATGCCTTGGGGGGTGGCATGGGCTTGGCCGGCCGCCAGTTCGGGCTCACCGCGGACAACCTGCTGAGCGCTCAGATCGTCACCGCCGACGGCCGCCTGCTCACGGTCAGCGCTCGCCAGAACCCCGACCTCTATTGGGCGCTGCGCGGTGGCGGCGGTGGCAATTTCGGTGTCGTCACGAGCTTCACCTTCCGCGTGCATGCCGTGCCTCGAACCGTCGCCTGGTTCATCCTCAGCTGGCCGGCATCACGCGGAGCGGATGCCCTTGCCGCATGGCAGGCCTGGGCCCCGCACGCCCGCAACCAGCTGACCTCGATCTTTCACCTGAACAGCGCCGGCGCGCGTCCCGCAGAGGTGACCGGCCAGTACTTCGGCCCTGCCCGCGACCTCGGCGGCCTGCTGGCCCCACTCACGGCAGTGGGTCAGGCCAGCGTGCGCACGGGCGACCTCGGTTACCTCCAGGCACAGCTGTTTTGGGCCGGCTGCTCGACCATCTCGTTCACGGCGTGCCACACGACCGGCACGCGCCCCGGCGGCACTCTGCCCCGCGAGAGCTTCCAGGCCAAGTCTGACTACGTGGCCAACCCGCTGCCCGCCAGCGCACGGCAGGCCCTCGTGCAGGCTGCCGCAGCTCGCGGCCAGATGTCCGGCTCGGGGGCGATCCTATTCGATTCATATGGCGGCGCGATCAACCAGATCGCGCCTGCCGCCACGGCTTTCGTCCACCGCAAGGTGCTGTTCTGCATCCAGTATCTCACCTACAACGGCGGCGGCAGTTGGCTTCAGTCGATACACAACCGCATGCGGCCGTACGTCACCGGCGGCGCCTACTTCAACTACACCGATCCCGGTCTGAGCGGCTGGCAGACCGCCTACTACGGCTCGAACTATCGCCGCCTGCTCCAGATCAGGCGCGCGGTCGATCCCCACCACTACTTCAACTTCCCGCAGGCGATCGGCCGCTGAGCCGGTCCCGCGGCGTCGGTCATCCTCGCCGGTAGCGATCCTCCTCCTCCACCGTGCGCTCGGCCGTCGGCCGCGCTTCCAACCGGGCGTCCGGGATTCGCTCGCCGCTCTCGACCGACAGCCCATACGTGCCGGCCGCCAGCCGCGCCTCGGCCCGCTCGAGCGCGGCGAGTTCCTCCTGCAGCTCCTCGCGCCGCCCGGCGTCGAGCTCGTCCTGATAGAGGTCCTCGGATCCCTCGTCGCCCGGCTCCAACCGCTCATCAGCTTCGAGCGGACCCTCGCGGCGCACGGCCAGCGCCTGCTCGATCCGCATTCGCTCGCGTGCGAGAAGCTCGCGTGCCCGCTCCGCCTCCATGCGGCAAGCATAACCCGGAGAGCTCGACGGCGACCGGTCCCGACCCACCACGCGAGCCTCGCGAACCTTCGGACGGCTCCGTCCGGGACCAGCCCTACAGTCCGGAACACGTGTTCGACTCACGCTCAGGGTCAAGCCCGCCTCCCGCCGCCACCTCATTCCCGGAGGCGCCATGGTTCGCCGAGCTCAACCCTGAGCAGCGCGAGGCCGTAAGGCATCCAGGCGGTCCCCTGCTCATCCTGGCCGGCGCCGGAACCGGCAAGACGACGACGTTGTCGGCTCGCGTGGCCTGGCTCGTCAGCCGCGGCGTGGCGCCCGAGCGAATCCT
>JAFAZZ010000011.1 GCA_019239375.1 Solirubrobacterales bacterium
GGGGCGAAGCTCGCTTCCGCGCGGCCGAGCTCAGCGAGGAGCTCGGCGCGGCTGGCATCGCTCGGCGGCTCGCGCAGAGCGCGCGATGACCGTCGCGCACAACAACGGGTGCGTGAAGGCAAGCGGATCTTCGCCGGTCAGGATGTCGGCGCGCTCGAGCCGGTCGACGGCCGCCAGCGCGGCGGCGGGCTCGAGCCCGGCCAGCTCCGCGGCCCACTGCAGCTCGACGCCGACCTCGAACACCGACACGGCATCTGCGAGCCCTCGCGCCTCGGGCGGCAACGAAGCCATCCGCCTGAGGACCGAGCGCGAGAGCGAGCGCGCGGCTCGTCGCGCTACGGTTTCGAGATCACGGTCGGCTGCCGCCGGTGGGCAGTCGGTGATCGCCAGGAGCAGCTCGCGAACCCCGAGCGGGTTTCCCGCGGTCAGCTCCCAGCAACGCCGGCAGAAGGCGTCGTTGGTGTCCGGGAGCCGCGCTTGGATCAGGGCCGTGACCGCGTGGGCGCTGAGCGGCGCTGGCTCGCAGACGATCACCTCGGGCCGGCTGGCCAGTGGGGTCAGCAACCCAGCCGCACCGGGCTCGCCGCGACGAGCGGCGACGAGCAGGCCGAGGGCCTGGCCGCGAATGCGGCCGAGCACGAACGCGAGCAGTCGAAGCGAAGGCTCGTCGGCCCAGTGGGCGTCGTCGACGATGAGCAAGGTCGGCTGGGTCTCGGCGGCGCGGGCGGCGAGCCAGTAGAGGCCGTGCAGGATCGCGAAGCTGGCGTCCGAGGTCGGCAGCCGGCCTGGATCGCCGTCGGGCGCGAGGAGCAGCGCTGCCGAGGCGGCAGGACCGCTCAACAGGTCGGCGCGCTCATCCGGAGCTAAGCGAAGCAGCCACGGCTCGAACAGCGCGCGGGCGACGCCCCAGCCGAGTTCCTGCTCCACCTCGCTGCCGCCGGCGCTCAGCACGAAGAACTCGCCGCGCGCCATCGCACGCACCTGTTCGATCAGCGCCGACTTCCCGAGCCCGGCCGGCGCCTCGATGAGCAGCATGCGCCCGCGGTCGGCCCGCACGTCGTCGAGCCACTCGCGCGCCGTCGCCAGTTCGCTCTCGCGCTCCAGAAGACCCGTCGGCGCAGCGCTCCCCAGCTCGACCGCCGTCATGACCCCAGTATCCCACCGGCGTAAATCCTGGGGTGAACCCTCGGGCTCGCCCTAGTGACGGGGCGCAGGTGGTGCGGGACTGTGCTCGCATGCCGAGAAACACTCCTCACAACTTGAAGTGGACGTTCGCGATCACGGCCGCTGCGCTATCGATGTTCGCCCTCGACCGGCAGATCGTCGCCGTCGCGTTGCCATCCATCCGGGTGGACCTCGCCGCCAGCCTGCAGACCCTCGAGTGGACCGTCAGCGGCTACACCCTCAGCTTCTGCGTGCTGCTGTTGCCGGCCGCCGCGCTGGGCGATCACTTTGGACGCCGCCGGATGTTCACGGCCGGCGTCGCGATCTTCACCGCGGCCTCGGCAGCCTGCGCCGTCGCACCGTCGGTGGGCGCGCTCCTCGCCGCCCGCGTCGTCCAGGGAGCGGGCGGTTCGCTGATCATCCCGCTGTCGCTGACGATCCTCGCTGCGGCGACACCCGATGAACGCCGCGGACGTGTCCTCGGGAGCTGGGGCGCCGTCGCGCTGGCGGCATCCTCCCTCGGTCCGGTTGTGGGCGGGGCGCTCACACAGGGGCTGTCCTGGCGCTGGGTCTTCTGGCTGAACGTGCCTGTCGGGTTGGCGCTGGCCCCGCTCGCGCGGCGACGCCTGGATGAGACGCACGGACCGTGCCGCCCGCTCGATCTTCCCGGCATCGCCCTGTCGGCGGTCGGTCTCTTGGCGACGATCTGGGCGCTGATCGAGGCCGGTCGATTCGGATGGGGCAGTCACCGCGTGCTGGCCGGGCTCGGCGCCGGGGCATTGATCCTGACTGCCTTCACCGTCTGGGAGCGGCGCTCCCCCAGCCCGATGGTGCCGATGCGGTTCTTCCGCTCGCGCTCGTTCGCCGCCGCCGGCGCTACGTCGCTGCTCGCCTACCTCGCGTTCTTCGGGGCGTTCTTCCTGGTCGCCCAGCTACTTCAGATCGGCCTGGGCGCCAGCCCGCTTGGCGCGGGCCTCGAACTACTGGTCCTGAGCGGCGCTGTGGTCATCACCGCCCCGATCGCGGGCGCGCTGTGCGATCGGTTTGGTCCCCGCCCGTTGCTGATCACCTCGATGATCCTCGAGACGGTGGCCTTCGCGTGGCTCGCTTCGCTCGCCTCGCCTGGGGTCGAGTACCGCGACATCGCTCCACCGCTGGCGCTGGCCGGCGTGGCCGCGGCAGGGCTGTTCGCACCGATTCAGGCGGCGCTCCTGGCGGCGGTCAAGCCACAGGAGCAGGGGCAGGCGTCCGGCGTGGCCATGGTGATCCGCGAACTCGGCGGCGTGATCGGCGTCGCGACCTTGGGAACTGTGTTCGCCGCCCATGGCAGCACGGCGTCGGCGGGCGAGTTCCTGGCCGGCTTCCGCCCCGCCCTGCTGGCCGCCGCAGCCGCCGCAGCGCTCGGGGTCCTCGCCGCGGCCTCGCTCCCGCGCTCGCGCGATGACCGCGCCCGAACCGAGCTTCAACCACTTCCGACACTCGACCCAGCAACCAACGAAGGAGCCTCATGATGCAAACACCTACGTCGTACGCGCGCGGGCCGATGGACGCACCCCTGCTGGAGGAGACGATCGGGGAGCGCCTCCGCCGAGTCACCGCGCGCTTCCCGGACCGGGAGGCGCTGGTCGTCCGCCACCAGAACTACCGCGCGAGTTACCGAGAACTCTCCGAGCAGGTCGAAGTCGCCGCGCGCGCCCTGATCGCCAACGGGGTCGGCAAGGGCGACCGCGTCGGCATATGGGCACCCAACCGCTACGAGTGGGTGATCGTCCAGTTCGCCACCGCACGTGTCGGGGCGATCCTGGTGACGATCAACCCAGCCTACAAGGCCGATGAGCTCCAGTACGCCCTGCGCAAGGCCGGCGTGAGCCTGCTGTTCTGCGCGCGCGGGTTCCGCGGTACCGACTACGTCGCGATGCTCGATCAGGTCCGCGGACAGTGTCCGGCCCTGCGCGACGTCGTCGTCCTCGACGAGGAGTGGCGGCCGTTCCTGGCCGAGAGCCGCCTGGTCGACGAGCGCGAGCTGCGGCAGCGCGAGGCCAGGCTGGATCCTGGTGACGCGATCAACGTCCAGTACACCTCCGGGACGACGGGCTTCCCGAAGGGAGCGACGCTCTCACACCGGAACATCCTCAACAACGGCTACTTCACCGGCAAGATGCTCAGGTACAGCGAGCACGACCGGGTGTGCGCGCCGGTGCCGTTCTACCACACCTTTGGCATGGTGCTCGCCAACCTCGCCGCGATGACGCACGGCGCGTGCGTGGTCGTGCCGGGGGAGTCGTTCGACGCTCGTGATGTGCTCGTGACGGTCGAGGTTGAGCGGTGCACCTCGCTCTATGGCGTGCCGACCATGTTCATCGCCGAGCTGGCGCAGCCGGACATGGAGTCGTTCGATCTCACCAGCCTGCGGACCGGGATCATGGCCGGTGCGCCATGCCCGGTGGAGGTGATGAAGCAGGTGCGCTCCCGTATGCACATCGAGGAGATCACGATCGCGTGCGGGATGACCGAGACGGCTCCGCTCTCCACCCAGACGAGCGTCGATGACCCGGTGGAGAAGCGAGTCACCACCGTGGGCCGTGTCCACCCACACGTCGAGGTGAAGATCGTCGATCCGAGCTCCGGTGCGACCGTGCCTCGGGGAACGCCGGGCGAGCAGTGCACGCGGGGCTACGGCGTGATGCTCGGCTATTGGGATGACGCCGGGGCCACGTCGAAGGCGATCGACGCGGACGGGTGGATGCACAGCGGCGACCTCGCAGTGATGGACGACGAGGGTTATGTGAGCATCGTCGGGAGGATCAAGGACATGATCATTCGCGGCGGCGAGAACATCTACCCGCGCGAGGTCGAGGAGTTCCTGTACCGCTTGCCGGAGATCGACCAGGTCGAGGTGATCGGTGTTCCCAGCGAGCGTTACGGCGAGGAGGTCATGGCCTGGGTGCGGCTCCGCGAGGGTGTCACGGTCAGCTCTGAAGACCTGATCGCGGCCTGCCGCGGCCGGATGGCCAGCTACAAGATCCCCCGGTACTGGAAGTTCGTCGACTCGTTCCCGATGACGATCACGGGCAAGACGCAGAAGTACCGGATGCGCGAGATCGCCACGGAGGAGCTTGGACTGGCGGTGGCGGCATGATCGGTTTCCCGCTCACCCGCGCGACGTTCCGGGGCTCGCTCGGCGAGGGCCTGGATGCGGAGCGGATTCACCGGCTGGCCACGCTGTCGACCAGTCGGCCGCCGGAGGGAGTGGTCCTGCTCGCCGAGCGGGAAGGCGAGCCGGTCGCCGCCATCGGGCTGTTCGACGGCCACACGGTGGCGGATCCCGCGCGATCGAATCTCGCAGTGCGGCTGCGTCTGCACCTGCTCCGACTTCAACTTCGCCTGATCGTGTCCGTCCACGGCCTCTGACAGTTCACCCACAGACCAGATGGAGAATCGCATGTCACACAACGATGTAACCATCCGATCCACTGCGCCGTCAGACCACGACGCGCTAGCGGACCTGACGACGCTCGGTTCCCGGCGCTACCTGTCCGGCCGCGGCCTGCTGGCCGAGATCGACGGTGAGGCGATCGCGGCGATCTCGCTGACGAGCGGAGCCGTGGTGGCCGATCTGGCCCGGGCGCAGCCTCGCACGGTGCACGCCCTCAAGCGCCGGCGCTACCAGATCCTGCGTCAGGGTGGGGACGTCGGTCGCGCCCCGAACCTGGTCCGGCGCCTCGCGCCGGCGCACGCTGGGCTTTGGGAGAAGGCGGCCTGAGCAGAGCGCTGTCGGCCAGGTGCCACGTGCAAGCGTCGTTTTGGTAGACGGTATGTGGCGCCGGCGCGACAGCCTCGAGCGCTCAGCGGCGACTCGGTGGCGGTGGGCGGCGGGGCAGCAGAGCGCGGAAGTCCCAGGCGCGCAGGCAACCCAGCCAGATCCCCACCCCGCGGCTCGATTCGTCGGCCAGGCGAAGGGCCGCATAGCTCGGGAGGTCGAGCGGCGGGCGGTCGTCCCGCCAGTCGCGCACGATCATCGCCGCGAGGAGCAGGGCGAGCCGGCGCCGCTCGACCACGCTCGCCAACGGAGCCCACGGTCCCGCCACCGCCCGTCCCAGGTCGTGAGCCTCACGGACCGTGATGTCAAGTGCGGCCTTGGCCGCCCATGTTCCGGCTCTCGGCAGTCGGCCGGCCAGCGCCCGGCGCAGGCGCACCGCGCGCAGCGCGGTGAGCACCGCCACCGGCCACGACACGCCGCCCAGCGCAGCACCCCAGGCGAACGCGGCGAGGGGGGAGAGGAACAGCACCGGGACCCGTTCGGGGTGGCGGCGCAGCAGCGGCGCCACCGATTCGTTGTAGCCGACCCGCCGCCGGTACCAGGCCTCGGGGCGGACGCGATCCTCGTGCGCCACGGCGATCCGGGGGTCGTAGCGGACCTGCCAGCCTGCATCGTGCAGGCGCCAGACCAGATCGACGTCCTCGCCCAGGCGGAGTTCCTCGTCGAACCCGGCGAGGAGCGCATCGCGGCGCGCCACCATCGCCGCGCTCGGCACATACCAGACCAGCCCATAGGGACGCACGAGCGCCGGCGCCGGTCCCATGTCGAGCGCGGAGCGAACCCTCTCGTAGCGGGCGATCCGGCCGGCGTTGCGGGCGCCGGTCACGATCCGCGGCGCGACGAGCGCGAGCGCGGGGTCCGCGAGGTGATCGAGCAAGGCGCCGGGGAAGTCCGGTGGGGGGCAACAGTCAGCGTCCAGGAACGCGATGAGCGGTGTCGATGCCAAGCGCAGCCCGACGTTGCGCGCGGCGGAAGCGCCTCGGTTCTCGGGCAACCGGACATAGCGCGCGCCAAAGCGCTCGGCCACGGTGGCGATGGCCGGGCCATCGGGCGAGCCGTCGTCGACCACGATCATCGGCCATCCGCCGGCAAGGGCTGCCAGGCACGACTGGAGCCGATCGGGGGCGCCGTAGACGGGCACGACGATCGTGACCTCAGGCCCGGACGGCCGCGGCCAGGCCCGCGGATCGGGGTCGGCCAGGCCGGCGTCGAGCAGGCGGCGGGCCAGCAGCCTCTCCGCCCGATCCTCCGAGACCGGGTGGCCGGCCAGCCAGCCGATGAGGAGAGTGGTGCCGCGGGCCGACAGCGTCAACGAGCGTAGAGGTGAGCCGCCCAGGAGCACCTGGCCGGCCCGGAGGACCCGGACCCCCGCGGCAAGCCGAAGCCGCCAGCCGGTGGGCACGGGGACCGTGCCGGCGGGCGCGGGAGCCATGCCGACGGGGCGGCACCGCCCGGCAGGGGGCGCCGGCGCCGGCATCAAGTCCTCAGCCCGTCGTCCAGCGGGTGCCGGCATCAAGCCGTCAGCCCGCCGTCCACCGGCAGCACCGCGCCGGTCAGCGCCGAAGCCGCCGGGCCGCACAGCCAGACGACCGCCTCGGCAATCTCGCGCGGCTCGATCAGCCTGCGAATCAGGTGCTGGCTGGCGAACTCCTCCTCGCCGGTGAGGTCGTAGACCTCGGCGCTGGCCGCGAGCATGACCCCCCGCGTCGAGCCCGGGCAGATCGCGTTGGCGGACACGCCCGTCCCCGCCAGATCGCCCGCCAGGGCGCGGACGTAGCCGACGGTGGCGGCCTTGGCGGCGGAGTAGGCGGCGAGCTGTGGCATGGCCCGAAGGGCCGCCGCCGAAGCGATCGCCACGAACCGCCCGCGACCCGCTCTGACCATGCCCGGGATCGTGGCCTCGGCGAGTCGCCGGGTGCCGTGCAGGTTGACGTTCATCAGGCTGGCCCAGGCATCCTCGCTGGTGCCCCACCCCGGCCCTCCCGCGATCACCCCGGCCGCCGCCACCGCCGCGGCCGCGGGCCGTCTCTGCAGAGCGTGCGTGAGTGAGGCGACGAAGTCCGCGCTGCCGACATCGGCTCGGTGCACCTCGACGCTCCGGGCGCCGGCCTCCGCGCACCGGGAGGCGAGCACGTCCAGGTCCGCCGGCGCCGGCATCTCGTAGCCGATCCCCGGCTGCGCTGCACACGCGTCGACCAGCAGCAGCGACCACCCCTGCGCAGCCAGCCCTGTGGCGACGGCGGCGCCGATGCCACGCGCAGCACCCGTGACCACGGCCAGGTCGGCTGGGTCAGGCATGGACCGGCTTCGGGATCGCGAGCAGCGCGTCGAGCGAGGCCAGGCACCCGGCGATCAACTCTTCGAACAGCCGACGACCCTCCCGCGCGGTGGCAGCGCGCGGATCGCCGAGCACGCCGTTGGCGCTGACGGACCGCACGCCGTCGCTGCGCAACCGGTCCATGAGCTCGCTCACCGGGCTGCGCTCGCCCGCCTCGGCCAGGTCGAGTCGCACCACCTCCGGTGCGAGGTGCAGCAGCAGCGCGGTCTCGCTCAGCCCAGCGTGCGCGTCGCCCGAGCCCGGCGCGACGTGGAAGGCGGCGCACGGCCGTCCCTCGCCGCGCAGGCAGTCCACGGCCGCGGACACCGCGTCCACGTTCCCGCCGTGCCCGTTGACCAGGAGCATCGCCTTCCAGTCCCGGGTCGCGTCCCGACCGAGCTCAACCAGAAGCGAGCAAAGAGCGCTCGTGCCGATCGAAAGCGTGCCGGCAAAGGCGGCATGCTCTCCGCTCGAGCCGAAGGCGACGGGCGGCGCCGCGGCCACACCCCCGCGCGACGCCGCGGCGCCACGGGCCACCGCGACCGCGATGCGGGTATCGGTGTCGAGCGGCAGGTGAGGCCCGTGCTGCTCGAGCGACCCAAGCGGCACGAGCACGGCACGCCGCGCCGCGCCCTCCACCTGGAGCCAGTTCAAGTCACAGAGATTTGTCACAGAGTGCTAAATTATCGCGCCCGACCGGCCGGCGAGAGAGGAGACACGACGTGAGCAGCATGCCTGAGCAGCTCGAGAAGACCGACGAAGAACGTGAGCGGGAGGAGCAGCCGACCGCGCCGCCTGAGGCCGAGGAGCTCGTAGTCGAGGACCTGCTGGTCGAGGACGTCTCGATCGATGGCATGTGCGGCGTCTACTGATCCGCTCGATCGCGGCTGGCGAGTCGCGCCGCAGGTCGCGCTGCGCCCCGAGCCGTTCGGCGCGCTGCTCTATCACTTCGGCACGCGCCGGCTGACCTTCCTGAAGAGTCGGCTGCTGCTCGAAGTGGTGCGGGTGCTCGACGAGCACGCGACCGCACGTGAGGCATGCGACGCCGCGGGAGTGCAGGCGCGTGAGCGCCTGCGCTACGCGCGCGCCCTGGCCGCGTTGGCCGGCGCCGGGATGATCGTTCCCCGGGACGCGTCGTGAGCGCGACGCTCGTCGATCAGCTCGAGACGGGTCTCGACGCGCCGATCTGCCTGACCTGGGAGCTGACCTACGCCTGCAACCTGGCCTGCGTGCACTGCCTGTCCAGCTCGGGCCGGCGCGATCCACGCGAGCTCACGACCGCGGAGTGCCAGCGCGTCATCGACGAGCTCGAGCGCATGCAGGTGTTCTATGTGAACATCGGCGGCGGCGAGCCCACCGTTCGGCACGACTTCTGGGCGCTGGTCGAGTACGCGGTGGCGCACCGCGTCGGTGTGAAGTTCTCGACCAACGGCTCGCGGATCACCCCCGAGCGGGCCGAGTGGCTGGCCGCCTGCGACTACGTGGATGTGCAGGTCTCGCTCGACGGCGCAACCCCCGAGGTCAATGACGCGGTTCGTGGCCCCGGCTCCTACGCGACGGCGATCGCGGCGATGGAGCACCTGGCCGACGCGGGATTTGCCGGCTTCAAGCTGTCGGTCGTGGTCAC
>JAFAZZ010000049.1 GCA_019239375.1 Solirubrobacterales bacterium
GGGCCTTGCGCACCTTGGACAGAAAGCCGTTCTCGAAGTCGAGCAGGTTCGCTTTCATGGCCAGCCGGTCCGCGAATCTCACCTGCGCACGTGGCACGCGCGCGGGGTGCAGGCCGGCGAGCTGCGCGGCGTGCGCCATGAGGTCGCGGTCCGTGATCGCGCCGTCTCGCAGTTCGTCTGAGAAGAACAAGCGCGCCGTCCGCAGCGCGTCTTGATCGTAATGCCCCGACATTGATGTAGCCCGCGCCTAAAACTATCAATCGCACTGTTAGTCGCCAGGCCCGGGGCCGCTCGCCCTGGACCCTCGCGCCAGGCACGGCTCGCATCCCTCGCCGGCCGGCGCCCGCTGGTGACGCCGGGGCAGGCTCGGCCCCGGCAAAGAGGCGAAAGTGACGCTGTCATGATTGACGCGGCATGGCGCCTCACAAACCCGGCTCATCCCGCCGCGGTCGCCCACCCCGACGTTCGGTCC
Source organism: Solirubrobacterales bacterium (assembly GCA_019239375.1). Lineage (GTDB taxonomy): Bacteria > Actinomycetota > Thermoleophilia > Solirubrobacterales > Solirubrobacteraceae > Palsa-465. The sequence goes on from JAFAZZ010000049.1 coordinate 473, forward strand.
TCGGACGGCTACCGGGCTGGGCGACCGCCGCGGCGCTTGTTCTAGTCCTCGCCGCAGCGGTAGCGGGCGTGGCCGTCATGCTCACCGGCGGACCGCCTCGGCGCGAGGCGGTGATCGACGTACGAGCTTCGCAGATCGGTAACGAGTCGTTCAATCGGGCGGCGGCGAGCTGCCGCCTGACGCCTCCCAGCGTAAGCGGGCAGCAGCCGCGGCTGCTCCTCGGGATCAGCGCCAGCCTCCGGCTGTTTCCGGGTCGGGCAATGTGCGAGGAGGCGCGCTTGGCCCGCGCCACCGGCGCGCGGACGGTTCGCGAGGACCTCAGTTGGGCGCAGAGCGAGCCGCGTCCGAACCAATACGATTGGGCGAACTACGACGCGGTGGTGACCACCGCAACGAATGCCGGATTGACGGTCCTGCCGGTCCTCGATGACGCACCTGCCTGGGCCGCGACGACCCCCACCACCATCCCGTCGGACCCCGCCTCCTACGCGGGGTTCACCGCCGCCGCGGTACGGCGCTACGGTCCGGGCGGAACGTTCTGGCGCGTACATCCTGGCCTTCCCGCGCATCCGCTGGTGTGGTACGAGCTGTGGAATGAGCCCTACTACGCCGATCACAATCGCGATCCGGGGGCCTACGCGCGGCTCGCGCGGGCGGCGGTGACCGCCGGACGGGCGTCCAACCCGGCGGCTCGCTTCTTGATCGAGGGAGACACTGGCTACCAGACGCCCAGCGGTGGCAGCGCCGATTGGATTGCCGGCATGTATGCCGCGGTGCCGGATCTTGGCGGTTACTTCGACGCCCTCGCGGTTCACCCGTACGGCGGCAACCCCGCGATCTACACGCCGGCCGATGCGGACGGCCAGCCGGGTCGAGTCCAGCTCGCCCACGACGAGCTCGCCGCGCACGGGGACGGTGCCAAGCCGGTGTGGGTGACCGAGATCGGATGGTCGACCTGTTCGGGAGCCGAAGGCTGCGTAACTAAGGCCCAGCAGGCGAGCTACCTGAGCGAGTTCCTTCGTCTAGCCCGCACCACCTGGAGCTCGTACGTGCGGGCGGTGTTCGTGTATGACCTGCGCGATTCGGCGTCCAGGCCCGACGACCGCGAGGCTTGGTTTGGATTGCTGGCCCCTGATCTGTCGCCAAAGCCGGCGTGGCAATCGCTGCGTGACGCGGCAACCAGTTCGCAGTGAGGCAACGACTCCGGGTTACCGAGCGCTCGCGGCATCTCTCCGCAGAGGGCACGTTCAGCTCTTCGGCCTCGCCGCCCTTCATAGATCCTGTCGCAAGCGCTCCACCGATCTCCTCAGCGCGCGCGCTTGGCGACGTCGCGGTGCAGGTCGTCGGGCGGATCGGCAACCTCCTGCTGGGGCTGGTCGTGGTCATCACGATCGCGCGCACGTTGGGCGTGGGCGGCAACGGCGAGTGGACGACATTGCTAACGATCTCGATGCTCACTGGCTATTTGGTCGATCCCGGACTCCAGACCACGGCTCTGCGGATGGCGGCCGCTGACCCTCGAGACCAAGGGCAGTGGCTCGGGGCACTGGTCAGCGTGCGCGTGGTGACCGGAGTCCTCGCCGCCTTGTTGTGCTTCGGCCTGTCAGCCGCCGTGGCCACCGGACCGTCGATGGTCCTCGCCGGCGCCTTGATCTCCGCTACCGCGCTGTCGTCTCCGGCGCAGGCGCTCGCCGTGGTCTTTCAGCTCGAGGTGCGCAACGACCGCACGATCGCCTTCGTGACCCTCAACTCCCTGCTCTGGACCGCCGGCGTCCTCGTTGTCGCAGTCTCGGGCGGAGGCCTGGTGGCATTTGCCGCCGTTTTCGTGGCCACGTCCGTGGTCACCGCGACCGTGCAGGGACGGTACGTGTGGCGCCGGGCGCCGGTGATGTTGGAGGGCGTGCGCCGCCACGGACGTCGGCTTCTGCGCGTCGGTCTGGTCGTAGGGCTAGGAAGCGTGTTGACGATCATGTACGGAAAGATCGACCAGATCCTGGTTCTGCACTATCAGGGGGTAGACGGAGCCGGACTATACGGCGCGGCCTATTCGCTGTTGGACAAGGTCCAGTTTCTGCCGGGGGTGCTCATGACGACGGTCTTCCCGATCGTTGCGTCGGCTTGGCCGGCGAATCCCGAGCGGGCGCGCGCCGCCGTCCGGCGCGCGCTCGGGTACATGGCGATCATCTCCTTGCCGGCGCTCGCCTTCACGCTCGTCGCGGCGAGGCCAGTGATGGTTCTCCTGTTCGGCGAGCAGTTCGCGCCCGCCGCCGGTGCGCTAGAGGTGCTGATGGCGTCGTTCGTCCCGATCTGCTTCGGTTATGTCGCCGGCTCGCTGGCCGTTGTGGTCGAACGTCAGCGAACGTTTGTCCTTATCGCTCTCGCTGGCCTCGTGTTCAACGTCGTCGCGAACGTCCTGCTGCTCCCGCGCTACGGGTTCATCGCAGCGGCCTGGATCACCCTCGCCACGGAGATGCTCGTGATCGGGCCGGCAGTCGCCACGACGCTCGGCGCTATGGGCGCGTCCCCTGATCTCCGCAGGGTGCCGCGAGCGCTTGTGGCGGCGACCATCATGGGCGTCCTCGTGGGGCTCGCCAGGCACTGGGGCTGCGGCATCGTGCTGCTCGTGGGCATCGCTGCGATCGTTTACCCGCTCGCCGTCCTCGCAACCGGCGCGGTCACGGCCGACGAACGGACGCAACTGCTGCTGTGGCTGAGCCGCGCTACCCGCGCCCGGTAGTGATCTCGCCTGTCGCCCGTCCGAACAGCCGCGTTCGAAATCGATGCGCAACTTTCAGGAGGTATGACGAGTTTATAGGGCATGCATCTTGGACGACGACAGGGGTCGAGGGCATTCGTGCTCCCCAACTTGGGCCGCCGGCGCCCGCTGATCGGATCCTCGCGGCTTCGCTGGCCGCGCCGTAGCCTGCGGATCGGCCTCCTGGCGCTCCTCACCTTCGCGACCGCTGCCGTGCAGGCGACCGCGGCGTGGGCGTCGTTCCCGAGCTCGCCGCAGCTCGACAACTTTGCCGCCGACAGCTCCCAGAGTCCGCACTGGATTACTCCCGCGCTGGGTGAAGGGTCGATGTACCTCGACGTGGCCGCGACGCCCCACCAGTTCACGGGTACCAGCGGCTTGTTCGCCGGCGCGCTCTGGGACTCGACATACGCTAATCCGGTGGAGGCGTGGACTACGATCGCGCGCAGCGGCACCGGGGATGCGTCCCTGTACGTGGACGTCACGGGCGGAACGTCGGGGTCGGTGCACCCCAACAGCGCCTACTTCGCCGATTTCGGCGGCGCCAGCTCCCAAGGCTCGCGCTCCCAGGTGTCCATCTGGCGGGTCGACGGCGTCGACGCTGAACGGCGGCTGACCTTCGCAAGCTCGCCGTTCACCCAGCTGCAACCTGGCGATCAGATCGGGATGTCGAACAACGCCGGCGTGATCATCGCTTGGTACAGACCGGCCGGGGGTTCCTGGCGGGCCGTTGTCAGCATTACGGACACCAGGTACTCGAGCGGTCGAATCGCGGTGGAGGACATCCCGGGTGGGGATTACGGCTTCACCGCGTTCGGCGGCGGGACCTCAGCCGCGCCGGTGGCCAGTACGCACACCACGACCTCGATTGCCTCCTCGCGGACGAACGTCAACGTCGGTCAGTCCGTGACCTACACGGCGACCGTGAGCCCGGCGCCACGGCTACCGGGTGGCACCATCGCGTTCCTCGATGGCGGCCAGCTGATCGCTGGCTGCGCGGCCCAGCCCGTCGACACCGCCGGACACGCCAGTTGCGCCACGTCCTACGCCGCGTTCGGCACGCACGTGGTCGACGCGCTCTACACGGGGTCTCCGGACGGCGCGTTTGCGGGCTCTACCAACACCCCGCCTGCGGTCGTGACTGTCGTCGAGTCAACAGTCACAACTCTCTCATCATCGACTGCGACACCGGTGGTCGGTGCTCCGGTGCTGTACACGGCGAAGGTGACCCCCGCTCCGGACGGCGGCAGCGTCTCGTTCACCGACGCCGGCAAGCTGATCCGCAGCTGCGGTTCTAAGGCCGTGCGCGGCGGGCTCGCAACCTGCAGGGTCATCTACCGGACGTCCGGGATCCACGCAGTCCGCGCCTCCTACCGAGGCGACGCGCACTTCAAAACTTCCACATCATCACGCCCGCTTAGAATCACCGTCTCGGCGCGGTCCGGCCTGCGCGTGGCCACTGGGCGTCTGATCGTGATGGTCTCCTGCCCGGCCCACTCGGCGGGGTGCAGGATCACCCCGACGCTGGCGATCGTGCCTGCGGGGGTCAAGCGGGTCTTCACCTTTCACACGCGTAGCGCGAAGCTAAAGGCGGGCAGCAGCGGCCAGTTCGCCTTCGTACTAAACAAGCGGACCACCGCGTACCTCCGCGGCTATGCGCGAGGGCACCGTCGGCCTCGTCTAATCGTGACCGTCCGGCTCATCCTGGCCGACGGCGATGGGAGCCGAGGAATCCAGACATTCCTCACTACCATCGCCGGCGCGCGGACTGTGGCGCAGCTCTAGTCGCGCCTATAGGCGCCTCGCCGAGCGCTTGACGGGCCCGCTTGCAAGGTGGTTGTCCGGCGCGTGGTAGGGTGCCGCGGCTCTGCGACTGACCCGACTTCCCCGTTCGGCAACGGTCATGGCCCTCGTGGCCGGTGCGATTGTCACAGCGACGACGGACTCTACGGCGGTCACGACTGCCGGCGGCCGACATAATCGGCCGCGACCTATCGATAGTCGGTCTGCGCCGCTGGGGTTTCGAGTCTCGGTCATGGGCGTGTCAGGTTCGGGGCTGGGTTCGCGGCTGCGCCGCATCGGGATCAATTGGGACCGGGTAGACGTTGGGGACGGCAGCGATATCGGCAACGTCAAGTACGCGCTCAGACAGGGCGTAAAGTGCTTGGTGCTGTTCAATCCGGATCTAGCCGGGCTGACCCCGCAGACGGCCGCTCTCGAGCTCCGGGCGCTAGCCCGCAAGATCCTGCCGCTGGGTTTGGACGAAATCGAATTCGGCAACGAGGTCTACGACCACGGAAGCACGCCCCGCTCCTACGCCGCGCAATATGCGGCCGCCCACGCCTCAGTCGCCGGTCTGCACATCACGTTGATCGCCGATAGCTTCGGTGACTACGAGCGGCCCAACGGCACCTGGTCACAGGACGCCAGCGGCGGCGGCTGGATCCACGACTTCATCCATGCGCTTCCCGCGGACAGTCGTCAGATCGGCGCGTTCTCGATTCATCCGTACGGACCAATGAACCGCTTGCGCTCAGGCGAGGACAGTGGCTGGCCGGCGGTGGCTCGATATCACGCGCTGGCCGTGGCCAATCACGTAGATGTGCCGTGGTATGTCACCGAGGTCGGACAGAACCTGGGCGATTCCAACACCTCGCCGCCCGTTAACCCTGGGACTCAGGCGGCGGACATCACGCGGTACCTCAGTGACACCCTCTCAAAGTATCGATGGGTCACCTACTTGGACTTCTATGCGATCAAGGACAACGCGTCCGGTCGCTGCGGATTGCTCGATTCCGACGACAGCCCGAGGCCCGCGTACCAGGCGCTCGCGACGTGGATGGCGGCGCATCTCGGCGCTGGGAGCAGGCGTTAGCCAGTCTCAGCGCCGCGTCAGGATGCGCGGCGTATATTTAGGCCAAGCGATGACGTCGGACGAGCGCTTCGGCCGGGGACTAGGGGCCACCGCCGGCGACACCAAAGCCCATCCTGCCCTCCCCCTGGTTCGCCCGGTCATCGGTGCGCTGCAGCGCATCAACCGCGCGTTGCGCTGGCTCAGCACCCAGACTCATCGCCTCCAGGGCGCGGTCGAGGGACGATTCGATCGCCGGCGGATGTGGTTCGACCACTACATCGACGTCAACTACAACTGGCTGGCCCAAGGCGATGCAACGTTTCTCGAGCGCGGGTTGTTCAACCGTATGTGCCTGAGTCCTGACGCGGACGTGCTCGAGATCGCTTGCGGCGACGGCTTCTACACGCGCCACTTCTACGCGGCTCAGGCGCGATCAGTGCTGGCCATCGACATCGATCCGGCCGCCCTCGAATTCGCGCGCCGCGTCAACAGCCGCGAGAACGTCCGATACGAGGTCCGAGACATCCGACTCGGGCTACCGCAGGCCTCCGTCACTCACGTCATCTGGGACAACGCCATGATCTTCCTCACGGAGGAGCAACTTGCCGAGGCAGTGGACGAGATCCATGCGCGGATCGGCCAGACGGGGAAGTTCAGCGGCTACGTCGCCTACGAGCCGCACCTGCACCAGCCGTTCGTGCGGCATACATTCCGCGACAGCGAAGGCCTGGCCGAGTTCTTGAAGCGAAGCTTCGAGCACGCACTCGTTTTCAGAACCGAGTACGGGGGACGAGTCAACTACTACTTCGTAGCCTCGGACATGCCCCTAGCTGCGGCAGTGCCAGCGATCGTGGCAAACGCCGACGTACCCGGGGTTTGAGATCGGGAGGCGATAGGCGGCTATTCGGAGCGTGACGCCGACATCACGACGGTCTGCAGCTCGGTCAGCGTCTCCATCGCGTAGCGCCCGCCGACGCGGCCGACTCCGCTGGCCGTTCCGGCCCGCCCACCGAACGGGAGGTGCGCCTCCCAATAGTTGCTCGATTCGTTGATGTTGACCCAGCCGGTGCGGACCCGGTCGGCGAACTCGAGTCCGGCCTGCAGGTCGGCCGTGAAGATCGCCGCCAGCAGGCCGTAGGGCGATGCGTTGGTCAGCTCGATCGCCTGCTCGAGCGAATCGATCGCCACCACCGGAGCGACCGGCCCGAACGTTTCCTCGCGGGCGATACGCGAGGCCGCCGGCACGTCGGTCAGCACGGTCGGCTCCCAGTAGAGCGTGGTCGGAAACCCGTCCGCCCGCGATCCCCCGGTCAGGATCCGGGCGCCCTGCGCCACCGCGTCGCCGACGTGCTCGTCCATCTTGAGCGCGACTGGCTCGTTGTTGAGCGGCCCCATCGTGGTGGCGTCGTTGAACGGGTCGCCGAGCACGACTCGCTCGGTGACACGGCGTGCCAGCCGATCGACGAACTCATCGCGCACGGCGCGATGGACCAAGATCCGCTCACCCGCGGTGCAGCTCTGGCCGGCGCATAGATAGCACGCCGTCAGGGTCGCCTCGACCGCCGCCTCCAGGTCGGCATCATTCATCACCACCAGCGGCCCGTTGCCGCCCATCTCGAGCAGCGTCGCCTTGCCAGCGGCCGCCTGCGCCACGAGCCGGCCGGTGGCCGTCGAGCCGATGAAGGCGACGGCGTCCGTGCCCGGATTGCGCGCGATCTCGTCTCCCACGACCGGGCCGGGTCCGGTGACCAGGTTGAACACCCCGGCCGGCAGGTCGGCCTCGGCGAGGCACTCGGCGAGGGCGACGGCGCAGATGGCAGTGGAAGGCGCCGGCGTCCAGACCACGGCGTTGCCGGCCGCCAGCGCCGGCGCGATCAGCTCGGCCGGCATCGTGTAAGGCCAGTTCCACGGGCTGATCACGCCGACCACGCCACGCGCACGGCGCATCAGCATCACCCGCTTGCCGGGGGAGAACGAGTTGGGGAGCTCGCCGCCGAGGCGCTTGGCGTCCTCAGCGGCCATCCGCCAGTACTCGACGAGCTCGTCCACCTCGCCGAACGCCTCGGCCCGGAGCGGCTTGCCCTGGTCGAGGGCGAGGGTGCGCGCGAGTTCATCTCGACGCGCTTCGATCAGGTCGCCGATGGCATGCATTTTCGCCGCCCGCTCGAAGGCGGTCAGCCCCTCCCATCCCGGTGCCGCCTCCCGCGCCGCGGTGATCGCGCGGGCGCCGTCGCCTCGATCACCCTGCGGAACGGTCGCGATCAGTTCGCCGGTAACCGGACTCGTGGCGTCGAAAGTCTCTTGGCTGCTGCTCGCCTGCCAGCTTCCGCCCACGAACATCTTTTGCACGGTGGCTGTGGCCATCGATCTCCCCGTCACGCCGCGTTGACACAGTTCGACAACTGATATATAACAGCCGCATCAGGTGCGGGTCAATGGATTCGAGGGCGCCCACCCGACCCAGATCCGGGCAAGGCCTTGGTGTTCTATCGATCGCGCCAGGGTGCGCGGACCGGGGAGGTTGATCAATGACAGCGGTACAGACTCCGGACGCGAGCGCTTCGTCCTCGGACAGTCACGAGCTAGCCAGCTTCGGATACAAGCAGGAACTGGACCGGTCGCTCGGGAGCTTCTCGTCGTTTGCCGCCGGCTTCAGCTACATCTCGATCCTCACCGGCGTCACCGCCCTGTTCGGGTTCGGCTATCTGAACGCCGGCCCGGGCGTGTGGTGGACGTGGCCGGTAGTAGTTGGCGGACAGATCCTGGTCGCGCTTTGCTTCATGGAGATGGCCGGCCAGTACCCGATCGCCGGATCGGTTTATCAATGGTCCAAGCAGATCGCGACCGGCTTCGCCTCGTGGATGGTTGGCTGGATCTACATCGTCGGGGCGATCGTGACGATCGCCGCCGTCGCGGTCGACTGGCAGGTGGTATTGCCCCAGATCACCACCTCGTTCCAGTTTGCCGGGCACAGCGCCGACGCGGGCTTGACCAGCACGAAGGGGGGCGCCGAGAACGCGCTGATCCTCGGCGGCATCCTCGTCTGCATCACAACGATCATCAACATGCTCGGCGTCAAGCTGATGGCGCGGATCAACAACGTCGGCGTGGCTTGCGAGCTGGTCGGCTCGAGCATCCTGGTGATCCTGCTGCTGTTTAACGCGCACCACGGGCCGCAGATCATCTTCCACTCCTACCACTTCGGCGCCGGCCATCCGTGGGGTTACTTCGGGGCCCTGCTCGTCGGCGGCCTGCTGAGCGCCTACGTGATGTACGGGTTCGACACCGCCGGCACGCTGGCCGAGGAGACCAACAACCCGCGCAAGCACGCGCCGCCGGCGATCATCCGCGCGATTGCCGCGGCCGCGACGATCGGCGGCCTCGTAATCCTGTTCGCGTCGATGTCGAACAAGCACATCCTCGACAAGAACGTCGGGCTCCTCGGCCTTCCATACGTGATGAAGCAGGCGTTCGGCAACACCGTCGGGAACCTGTTCCTGATCGACTGTGGGATTGCCATCTTCGTCTGCTGCCTCGCGGTTCAGACCGCGACGATCCGGATGATGTTCTCGATGGCGCGTGATAACCGCCTGCCGGCCGGCTCCGCGGTCGCGCGCGTCTCGGGCCGTCGCAGGGTGCCGGTCGTGCCGGCGCTCGTGACCGGCATCCTCACGCTGGCGCTGCTGGCGATCAACGTCTCTAACCAGAGCGCGTTCTACGTGCTCACCTCGCTGGCCATCATCATGTTCTACCTGGCCTATCTCGGGGTCACGCTGCCGATGCTGGTGCGGCGATTCCGCGGAACCTGGCCGAAGAAGGATTGGGGCCCATACTTCTCGCTCGGGCGGTGGGGGATGCTCGTCAACATCGTCGCTGTGGCCTACGGGATCCTGGTGACGATCAACATCGCCTGGCCGCGCGACGCCATCTACAACGCGGTTGGCACGCCGCACTGGTACTGGAAGTGGGCGGCGCCGATCTTCGTCGGGATCGTGGTGATCCTCGGGACGCTCTACTACTACACCGTGCAGGTCAAGAAGGGTGAGGACGTGCTCGCGGAGCATCGAGCCGACGGCCCCTCGCTGGAGCCCCTGCCGGCGATGGGGGAGATGGCGCCATGATCGACACCGGCGAGTTCGACTATGTGATCGCGGGCGGGGGAACGGCGGGCTGTGTGGTCGCCGCCCGACTCACCGAGGATCCGTCGGTGACCGTCTGCCTGCTCGAAGCTGGTCCATCCGACGTGGACGATCCGCGGATCCTCCGCCTCGAGGACTGGATGTACCTGCTCGATTCGGGCTACGACTGGGACTACCTGGTGGAGCCGCAGGCTCGCGGCAACAGCTTCCTGCGCCACGCGCGCGGGAAGGTCCTCGGCGGCTGCTCCTCGCATAACTCGTGCATCGCCTTCTGGACGCCCAAGGAGGATCTCGACGAGTGGGCCGCGATGGGCTGCGCGGGCTGGAGTGCCGCCGACTGCTGGCCGCTCATCAGGCGCCTCGAGACCAACGACGGACCCGGGGATCACCACGGCCGCGATGGCCCGGTGAACATCCGCACCGTGCCCCCCGAGGACCCGTGCGGGGTGGCGCTGCTCGAGGCGGCTGCCCAGGCCGGACTGCCCACGAGCCGCTTCAACGAGGGTCACACCGTGACCAATGGGGCGGGCTGGTTCCAGATCAACTCGTCAGAGGACAACACGCGGATGTCCTCCTCGCACGCATACGTGCATCCGATCTTGGGCTCGCGTCCGAATCTCGAGATCCGCACCGCGTGCTGGGTCAAACGCGTGACGCTCGAGGATGGACGCGCCACCGGAATCGAGTACCTGACCCCCGACCTGCTGACCCAGGCTACGGTCACCGCGCGGCGCGAGGTGATCCTCAGCGCAGGTTCGATCGACACCCCGAAGCTGCTGATGCTCTCCGGCATTGGGCCGGGCGAGCATCTGCACGAGGTCGGGATCGAGACGGTGGTTCACTCCCCCGGCGTTGGCGCAAACCTGGACGATCACGTCGAGGGGATCGTCCAATGGGATGCCAAGCGCCCGATGATCCGGCACTCGACGCAGTGGTGGGAGATCGGTTTGTTCTCGACCTCCGAGCCCGGGCTAGACCGGCCCGACCTGATGATGCACTACGGCTCGGTGCCGTTCGACATGAACACGGCGCGCTGGGGGTACCCGACGACCGAGAACGGCTTCTGCCTGACCCCCAACGTCTGCCGCGGCCGCTCCCGCGGGACGGTGCGGCTGCGCTCGTCTGACTTCCGCGACCGAGCGCGCGTCGATCCGCGCTACTTCACCGACCCGGAGGGCCACGACGAGCGGGTGATGGCGTACGGGATGCGGCTCGCCCGCAAGATCGTCTCGCAGCCGGCGATGGCTGATTGGGCCGGCGCCGAGTTGGCCCCCGGGCCGGAGGCCCAGACCGACGACGAACTGATCGAGTACATGCACAAGACCCACAACACGGTCTACCACCCCGCATGCAGCTGCCACATGGGTGCCGACTCGGATCCGCTCGCGGTCGTCGATCCGCGCCTGCGCGTCCGCGGAGTGCGCTCGCTGCGGATCGCCGATGGATCTATCCTGCCGTTTCTTCCGGCGATCAACCCGTGTATCACCACGATGATGGTCGGCGAGAAGTGTGCCGACATGCTCAAGGAGGATGCGCAGCGCGAGGCCGAGCGAGCCGCGCCGGCCGCCGTCGGCTAGAAAAAGGGTCCGGGCATGAGCGCCAGCGTGCCCGAGGTAATCCGCTTCCTGGGTGAGCACCCGCCGTTCGACGCGCTCGAGATGCCCCAGCTCGAGCGTGTGGCCGCGGCGGCGGCGCTCGAGTCCTACCCCGCCGGCGCGACGATCTTTTCGCAGGGAGCCGAACCAGTCGAGCATCTGCGGATCATCCGCAGTGGCGCCGTCAAGATCGTGCTGGACGGACGAGTGCTCGACCTCCTCGGCGAGGGGGAGTTGTTCGGTCACGCCTCGATGTTGTCCGGCCTCCCGACTGGCTTTGAGGCTCGCGCCAGCGAGGACACCGTCTGCTATCGGATCCCCGCCCAGGTCGCGCAGGAGCCGTTCTCGCGCCCAGCCGGATTGCGCTTCGTCACGCGCTCGCTGCTCGAGCCGTGGGCGGAGGCCACCTCACCGCGCGCCACCGCTCCGGGGGTCGACACCGCCCTGCGACCGGTCGCTTCGTTGGTACGCGGCGAACCGGTCGTCTGCCACCCTGACGTGCGGATTCGCGAGGCGGCGGAGATGATGACCGCCGCGCACGTCACCGCGATCGTCGTCGAGCTTGGCGATGGCGCGTTGGGCATCCTCACCGACCGCGACCTCCGCGCCCGCGTGGTCGCCGAGGGTCTGCCCGGCGATGCGCCGGTATCCGTGGTGATGTCAGCCCCGGCTTACACGTGCCCCCCAGACCGGCTCGGCACCGACGTGCTGCTCGACATGCTCGACCGCGGATTTCGGCATGTCCCCGTCGTATCCTCAACCGGAACGATCCTCGGCGTCGTCGAGGAGATCGATATCGTCGCCGCCCAGGCGCGCTCCTCGTTCTACCTGCGCCGGCGGATCGCACGGGCTGAGACTGCCGAGGAGCTCGTCGATGCCGGGCGCGACCTCCACCCGATGGTGATCGCGATGCACGACGCGCGCGTCGCTGCTGCCAACGTCGCTGCCGTTTACTCGGTGGTCGTGGACGCCCTCACCCGCCGTCTGCTCGAGATGACGCTCGCGCAGGCGGGTGACATCGCCGCCGAGTTCTCGTGGCTCGCGCTCGGGAGCCAGGCGCGGCGCGAGGCGGTACCGAGCTCGGACGTCGACAGCGCGATCGTCTGGTTCGATGCGCCGGCCGACAACCAGGTCCGGGGCAGGCTGGTCGCGGTGGCGAGGACGGTGGTCGAGCGGCTCGCCGAATGCGGCTTATGGGCGGACGTCCACGGCGCCACGGCTTCCGATCTGCGCTTCGTTCGCTCATTGGATTCCTGGCGGCGTGCCGTGCAGAGCTGGATCGACGACCCGACACAGGACAAGGCCCTGATCCTCGTCTCGGTGCTCGTCGACAGCCGACCGGTGTGGGGCGTTCACGCCGGACCGCCGCTCGCCGACAGTTTCCGCCTGGCGCCAAGAAACCCGGAGCTGCTCCGCCTGCTAGCCCATTTCGCGCTCTCGCACCGGCCGCCGACGGGTTTCTTCCGCGGGCTCGTCGTGGAGTCCACGGGCGAGCACCGCGGTCGCCTGGATCTCAAGCATGGCGGCGTGATCCCGATCGTCGACCTCGCTCGCTGGGCCGGCATCGCGGCCGGTGTGACCAGCGCCTCCACGGGCGAGCGACTGCGTGCCGCCGCCGCGTCGGGAACGCTCTCGGAAGCCCACGCGCGAACCCTCGAGGACGCTTACGCGCTGATCACCGGTCTGCGCGTGGAGCATCAGGTGCGCCAACTCCGCGCGGGCGAGGAACCCGATGATTTCGTCGATCCCGCGACGCTCAGCCGGCTGACGCAGAGCTACCTGAGAGAGGCCTTCCGGGCCGTCGCGTCGATTCAGAAGCGCGTCGCGGCGGATCTGAGCGCCGGCGTGCGCTAGTTTCATCTTGTGACCGGGGACTGGCGCGACTTCCGGCCGGCCATCTGGCTGACCATGCTCGGAATCGCTGTGATGCTCCTGGCCAGCCCGTTTTATCTGGGCGCGGTCTTCATCGGCGCCGGGATCGGGGCGGCGATCCGGATCAACCAGCGCCGACGACGTGCCGCGGAGCTCGCTGCGGCGAAACCGGCCCCACGATCCGGATCTCGACGCCGGCGATGAGCTTTGAGCTCGCGGCGGAGTTGGCGCATCGAGGACCCGCCGGCGCACGCTCAGGCGATCTCACGGATCACCCGGCAGGGGTTGCCGAAGCAGAGGCGGCGCGCCGGCAGATCCATGGTCACGACGCTGCCGGCGCCGACCACTGTGTCGGCACCGATGCACACGCCCGGGCAGACGATCACCCCGCTGGCCAGCCACGCGCCGTCTGCGACGGTGACCGGCGCAGCGGTTTCGGTGCCTCGCCGGCGAGCCGCGGGATCGAGCGGATGGAGTGCGGTCAGAAGATGGACGCTGGGGCCGATCTGGACATCGTCTCCGATGGTGACCTGCGCTCCGTCGAGCACGACAGCACCGTAGTTGATGAACGTCCGGTCGCCGACGCTGATGTGGTAGCCGTAATCGCACTGAAAGGGAGCCATCACCTCGGCGTCCTCGCCGATGCCGCCCAGTAACTCTTCGAGAATCGCCCGACGCGCCTGGGTCTCGCCGAAGCTGGCCGCGTTGAATCGCTCGCACAGCAGCCGGCAGCGCTTACGCTCCGCGAGCAAGTCAGGGTGGTTGGCGGCGTACGGCTCGCCGCGCAACATCCGCTCCTTATTCGATGCCATCGAGGGCCATCCTGGCACGCTCAGGGGTTTCGTCCGCCGGTCCGCGGATGATTGAGAGCGCGTGAGCTGGCGATCGACTCGAGCGACCGGGGGGGTGGACCACGACGTCCGGCAGGTCGCGGTCATCGACCTCGGGTCGAACTCGTGGCGCGCCGTCGTCTACATGTACGGGGGCAATAGGCTAGCCGCGGCAGCAATTGCACTCGCCGGCGCAGAGACGCACCCGGCGAACCAAATGGCCCTCGCCGGGGGGGTGCCCGGGGGGGCGAAGCCCCCCCGGGTGTGGTGGAAGCTCACGGACGAGATCTTCGAGACCGTGCGGATCGGCGCCGGCCTGGCCGAGACCGGCCGGTTGAGCGACGCCGGCATGGGACGCGGTCTCGAGACCCTGGCGGTGTTCGAGCGCTTTTGCGCCGCGCACGGTCTGGGTCCTGACGCGGTGCACGCGGTCGCCACCAGCGCAATCCGCGACGCCAGCAACGGCGAGCGATTCCTCAAGGCCGCCCGCGCGGCCGGCGGCCTGAACATCGAGGTCATCTCCGACGAGGACGAGGCCCGCTTCGGCTATGTGGCTGCGATCAACAGCTCGACGATGACCGACGGGATCGTGCTGGAGACCGGCGGCGGCAGCATTCAGCTCATCAAGGTCGTCGACCGCCGCGCCGAGTTGCTGCGCTCGTTCCCGCTTGGCGCCGTGCGGATCACCGAGGGGCTCCTGCGCGGGTCAGGGCCGGCCAAGAAGAAAGACCTCCAGCGGGTGCGCGCGCACGTGCGCGACGCCCTGTCGGACTATCCACCGCTCGCCGGCGCCGGCAAACGGATCGTCGGGATGGGCAGTGCGGCCCGCAACCTTCCCGGCGCCGCCGAGCGGATCGTCGGGATGGGCGGTGCGGTACGCAATCTCGCCGCGGCCGCCCAGCGCATGGCCGACCAGCCGGACATCGGCGTCCAGGGCTTCGTCATCACCCGCGAGATGCTGGCCGAGCTGGTCCAGACGCTGGCGGCCCTGCCGGTCGCCGAGCGGGGCGAAGTGCCCGGGATCAAGGTGGGCCGCGGCGACATCATCCTCGCCTCGGCGCTGGTCATCGAGACGGTGGTGGAGCTGGGGAAGTTCGCCGGCATCGAGGTCACCGAGGCGAGCCTGCGTGACGGCGTGTTCCTCGCTCGGGAGTTCCTCGCGGATGAACCGGAGCCCCTGTTCGACGATGTGCGGGGGGCCGGCGTGCGCAATCTGGCCACCCAGTACGAATCGGACCTCCCCCACGTCGCGCACGTCGCTCAGCTGTCCCTGCAGATGTTCGACTCGCTCGCCGGCGCGGGCCTGTTGCAGCCGCGGCCCGGCGAGCGCGAGCTGCTGTGGGCCGCCGCGATGCTGCACGACGTCGGCATGACGATCTCCTACGACGACCATCACAAGCACTCGTACTACCTGATCGTCAGCGCCGGGCTCCCCGGCTTCGACCCCCGCGAGCGCGCCCTTATTGCCCAGATCAGCCGCTACCACCGCAAGGGTGCCGCCAAGCTCGGCGAGCTGGCGGCTCTCGCCCGCCCCGGTGACGAGCAGCTGCTCGATCGCTGCTCGGTGATCCTGAGGTTGGCCGAGCACCTTGAACGTGGCCGCGACCAGTCGGTGCGGGAGGCTCGCCTGCGCGCCAACGGCCGTGGGGTCGACCTGCATCTCGAAGCTGCCGGCGACCTCACACTGCCCCGCTGGAGCGTCGAGCGCTACGGCGACGACGAGGCATTCCAGCGCGTGTTCGGCCGACGGCTGCTGATCGGGTAACCCGGCGCCGCGGCAATCTGCAAACAGCGCAGCGCAAGCGTCAGGCCCATCCCATTAGAGTGTGGACATGCTCTGGCTTCTGCGACACGCCGAGGCGGAGGATGGCCTGCCCGACGATGAGCGGCCGCTGACCGAACGAGGCGCGATGCACGCGGACGCGGCGGGGCGCGCGCTGGCTCTCCTCGGCGTTCACCTCGATGCTTGCCTGTCCAGTCCCAAGCTACGCGCGGTTCAGACCGCCGAGCGCGCCTGCGAGCCACTTGGGGTCCCGGTCACGATCGAGCCGGTTCTGTCCGGCGAGCCGTTCGACGTCCGGGAGCTGACCGCCGGGTTGGGCGATGTCCTGCTCGTCGGCCATGATCCTTCGTTCTCGCTGCTGCTTCACGACCTAACTGGCTCTCAGGCGCGGATGAAGAAAGGCGGGCTCGCGGCCATTTCGAAGGGCGAGCTGGTCACGCTGATGCGACCGTCCGAGCTCGCCGCGATCGCCAAGGCGAACGTTCCGGTGACATGAGCGATCCAGCGGTGGAGACCGAGCAGGCCACGGCGACCGACGGGCGCGCGGCCCTCGCCGAGCTAGCCGACGCTTCGCTGTACCTCAACCGCGAGCTGTCCTGGCTCGACTTCAACGATCGGGTGCTCCAGCTAGCCGAGGACGAGTCGCTGCCGTTGATGGAGCGCGTGAAGTTCCTGGCCATCTTCACGACGAACCTGGACGAGTTCTTCATGGTCCGGGTGGCCGGGGTGCACGATCAGCTCGACGCACGCATCGATGCCCGCGGACCGGACGGACTCTCTCCGCCCCAAGTCCTGGCCGGAATCGCCGAACGGGTGACCGAGCTCGATCGTCGGCACGCGCGCCAATTCAGCGAGGTGGTCCGGCCCGAGCTGGCCGAGCACGGCATCCGGATCGTCAACTGCGAGCAGTCGACGGCTCCCCCCGAGCTGATGGCGCGCCACTTCCGCGAGCAGATCTTCCCCGTGCTGACCCCGCTGGCCATCGGGCCGGGACGCCCCTTCCCCTACATCTCGAACCTATCGCTCAGCCTGATCGTCCGGCTGCACGACCCCGACCTCGATCACGAGGTATTCGCGCGGGTGAAGGTGCCCAAGGAGGTCCTGCCGCGGTTCGTGGAGATCTCGCAGGACACCTTCATTCCCCTCGAGGAGATCATCTCCCGCCATCTCGACGCCTTGTTCCCGGGCATGGAGATCATCAGCTGCGACCTGTTCCGGGTCACCCGCGACGCTGATTTCGAGGTCTCCGATGAGGCGGACGACCTGTTGCAGGCGGTCGAGGACGAGCTCAGGCGCCGGCGGTTCGGCGAGGTGGTCCGGCTCGAGATCGGCGCGGGCATGGATCCGGCGCTGCGTGCGCGGCTGATCGACTGGCTCGGGGTCGACGAGGTGCAGGTCTACGACGTCGAGGGCATGCTCGACCTCTCGGACCTCTGGCAGATCGCCGGGCTCGAGGGACATGCGGAGATCCGCCAGCAGCCTTGGACCCCCCTGACCCACCCGGCCTTCCAGCCCGGCCCGGGCAACCAGGACGACCAGCCCGACGTGTTTGCCCCCATGCGCACCCGCGATGTCCTGGTCCATTACCCCTACCACTCATTCGCCACCAGCGTCGAGCGATTCGTCAAGCAGGCCGTCGACGACCCGAACGTGCTGGCCATCAAGATGACCGTGTACCGCACCTCCGACGACTCCGCGCTCGTCCCCACGCTGATCGAGGCGGCCGAGAAGGGCAAGCAGGCGGTCTGCCTGGTGGAACTCAAGGCGCGCTTCGAGGAGCGCCAGAACATCGGCTGGGCGCGAGCCCTCGAGGAGGTGGGCGCGCACGTCGTGCACGGCATCCCGGGGCTGAAGACGCACGCCAAGGCGATCCTGGTGGTGCGGCGTGAGCGCGGTGGCGTGCGTCACTACGTGATGATCGGAACCGGCAACTTCCACGCCAAGAACGCGCGGCTATACGAGGACTTCGGCCTTTTCACCACCGATCGCGAGCTGGGCCAGGAGGTCGCCAACCTGTTCAACACGCTGACGGGCTATGGTCATCCGGCCCGCGAGCGCAAGATCCTGGTGGCGCCGAACTCGATGCGCGAGCCGCTGATCGAGGAAGTCGAGCGCACGATCGCCGCGCACGAGGCGGGTGAGCCGGCCCGGATCGCGATGAAGATGAACGCTCTCGTGGATCAACGGGTCATCGAGGCGCTGTATCGCGCGTCCCGTGCCGGAGTGCCGATCGATCTGAACGTGCGCGGGATCTGCTGCCTGATCCCGGGGCTCCCCGGGGTGAGCGAGACGATCACCGTGGTGTCGGTGGTCGGTCGGTTCCTCGAGCACTGTCGGATCTACTCGTTCCACCGCGGAGACGAGCGGGTCTACTACATCGGCTCGGCCGATTTGATGCCCCGCAACCTGGACACCCGGGTGGAGCTGCTCGCACCGGTCGAGGATCCCGAACTCCAAGCCGAGCTCGAGGACACGCTCGAGCGCTGCCTGGCCGATGACACGTACGCCTGGACGCTCGATTCAGACGCCGTCTGGACCCGGCGCACTGGTCGCACGCGCTGCGTGCACGGCGAGCTGATGGAGCGCACGGTGGCGCAGGCGTCGTCGGCCGCGACTTAAAGGCGACGGCGCGCCACGGGCCGCTCGGCTCCGCGGCGCGCCGCAACGATCGGCTTACGGATTCCCGAACCCGTTGCCGCCCTGGCCCTGTTGGCTCTGGCTGGCTGCGCTTGCGGGCTGGGCGCCGAGGGTGAGCTTGACCGTCTTGGACTGCCCGCCGCGGTTGACGGTCAGGGTCACGGTGTCGCCGGGCGCGTAGTTGGCGATCGTGGCCACGAACTGGTTGACCGAAGCGATATGCGTGCCGTTGACGGCCGTGATGATGTCGCCGCCCTGGAGGCCGGCCTTGGCCGCCGGCGAGCCGGGCTGGATCGGCTGCGAGCCGCTCGTGCTCGCGGTTTTGCCGATCGCTGCGCCGCCGGCGACGGTCGGGTCGAGGCTCACTCCGACGTAGGCGTTGTGGGCTTGACCGGTAGCGATGATCTCCTTGGCGATCCGGACGTCGCCATTCGACGGGGTGGCGAACCCGACCCCCGAGCTCGAGCCCTCGCCCTGGCCGTTGGTGTTGTTGGTCTCGATCTGGTCGTTGAGGCCGACGACCTGGCCGGCCGCGTTGATCAGCGGGCCGCCGGAGTTACCCGGATTGATCGGAGCATCCGTCTGGATCGCGTTCGGGATCGTGAACTGGTTGGGCGCGGTGATCGTGCGGCCCGTGGCGCTGATGATGCCGGCCGTGACTGTGTTGGGCAGGCCGAACGGGCTGCCGATGGCGATCACGCTGTCGCCCACCTGCACGGCGTTCGAGTCGCCGAACGGGAGCGGTTGAAGCTGCGAAGCCGGGACGTTCTGGACCCGGATCACGGCGAGGTCGGCGCCGGTGTCGGAGCCGATCACGGTGGCCGGGGCCTTGGTGCCGTTGGGGAAGGTGACCGTGATCTTTGCGGCGCCTGACACGACGTGCTGGTCAGTGAGGATGTCGCCCTTCTTGTCGAACACGACGCCGGCGCCCTCGCCCTGAGTCTGCTGGGACTGGCCGAAGCCAAAGATGCCGCTGGTGTTCTGGCTCGAGGACGTGGTGATGTCGACGACGCCGGGTCCGACCTGGCGGAAAAGCTGGTTGATGGTCTGAGCCTTCCCGTTGTTGAAGCTGGTGGGCAGCGTCGGCGCGCTCGACGGTTGCACGACCGTCGTGGTGACCGAGTGCGTGGTCGTGCTTCCACTGGCCACGGCGAGGGCGATCGCGCCGCCGGCAACCGCGCCACCGATAACGGGAAGCAGACGGCTTAGGCGTTTCATGTCTTGTTCGTTCTCCTAGCGGGGCGTGACGATGGTTTCGGTATTCCCAGTACAGCACGCAGCTGTGAGAAACCAGCTAGAAATCGATGAGAGGGCCGTAAGAGCGCGGTCCGCTCTCAGGCGGACGGTGCCGGCGCCGCATACGGGAGCGGGAGCGTTCCGGGCGCGGGAGTCGGGGCTGTCGGCGGACCCGGAGCGCCATACGGTGCGCCTGCCCCGCCATTCGGGAAGCGCAGGCGCGGCCTGAGCGCCGGCTTGAACGGCAGGCCCTTCTGGTTGATCGCCGCCGATAGGCGGGTGTGCAGGCGGGCGAGCATCCGCTGCTCCTGGGCGGCCGTGATCACCTTGCCGGCGACGAGCTTGTCCAGCGCGGCCTTGGCGGCGCTGCTCATCGTCTGCTCGAGGCCGTTCACCGACTTGCCCTTGGCCGCGGCGATTTGGGCCAGCGACTTGCCGCTCGAGAGCTGCTGGAACAGCTGAGCATCGGTCAGGCCGAGGTAATTCGCGGCCGCGTGCAGCGAGCCAGGGCCGGCCATCAAGCCGATCCCGCCACCCAACCGCCCCGGGCCGGGGAAGGCCCTGTGGCCGAATCCGAAGCCCCCGAACGGGAGCGCCGGCGCGGTGCCCTTCTGCTTGAGGCGCTGCTCGAGCGCGTTGGCCTGGGCCTGCGTCAGCCGCCCGGCATTGACCGCCGCCTGCAACTGGTCGAGGTACGCGCCGTTGAGCGCGGAGCTCAGCTGCTCCGGGGTTACGTGCAGCCGCTTGGCGATGTCGTTCAGAAACGCCTGTCGCGTTGCGGGACCGGAATTCTGCGTCGCGGCGTAGGCCCCGCCGGCGAACGCCGCCACGGCCAGCGCGGCTGCGCCGATGACCAGGTTTCGCTTGAGACTGCGATGCAACTCTGAGCTCCTCAGCTGGCCGGGCGCTCCGCGGTCGGCGCGCCCGTGGCGAGGAGCCTGGCAAGCCAGTTTGAGAGAACCGTAAGAGTTGTTACGTGGGCCGCCGGCGGGCCTCGAGTATCGCGTTCATTTGGCGCGCCTCGCTGGCCGGGTCCCGCTTCATGCGTTCGTCGGTCATACGAACGGTCAGGTAGCCGGCGGCGAGCATTTTCGCGTCGCGCCTGCGGTCGCTTTCGAAGTTCTTCCTGAATCGGTGGAAATGCCAGCTGTCCACCTCGACGATCACGCGCTCCTCCACGAACAGCACATCGACCACGTACCCGTTGAGCGGGACGTTGGTCTGCGGCGTAGGCAGGCCGTAGCGCTTGGCGAAGGCCACGAAATCGTCTTCGAGCTGCGACCGCGTCAGACCGGAAGTCGCTTCGAGGAAGGGGACGAGCCGGTTGGTTCCCGGATGGTTTGGATTGCGCTGCAGCACGTCACCTAGGTCCTCCAGGTGCAGGATCTTGGCGTGGCGCCCGTCGTTGACCGCGCGGGTGAGGCGCTTGTCACTCAGGCGGAGGGAGATGTCGAGCAGCGTACGGGCGGGGCTGGTGACCGGAACGTCAAGCTGGCAGTCGATGTCCACCTCTGTGAGGGTGCGGCTCCGGTGGACGGTTATGCCGGGGCGCCGGCGGTGCGATGTGGTGACCGTCACCTCGAACGGCACGTCCCAGTACTTGTTAAAGCCCCAGAGGGTCGCTCCCGAGCCGTGACTGAGCAGGGCGCCCGCGCCACAGGCGAGAACCGCCGCGGCAGCACGCGCGACGGGTGTCGCGTTGACGTGTCCGACGGCGTAGACGCCCGCGCGGACGGGGATCAGGCGACCGGTCGTGATGCGGTAGTCGACGGCATGCTTGCCCATCCCGAGCGCCAGAAGTTGGTAGCGCGTGACGTACCCGTATTGCCCGGCCGCTAGTGCCGCAATTGCCTTTTCGACCCGCTCCACCATAGGGGTGTGGCGGATTTCCCTCCAATACGGAGGATCTTTCGCCACACCCTCAGGAGCCGCGGGACGACCGAGATTCTCCCCCCAGCTCGATGAAGTAATCCAGGGCGTTCGGGTTGGCCAGGGACTCCCGAGACGCGGCTTGGTCCGCCGGCGTACCCATCAGGATCCGCTTCACGGGAACTTCCAGCACCTTCCCGGACAGGGTTCGGGGCACTTCGTCGATCTGGCGGATGTCGTCCGGAACGTGACGCGGGGAGCAGTCCTCGCGGATCCGCCGGCGGATCTCCGAAACGAGCGAGTCGTCCAAAGACGCCTCCGCCCGCAGGACCACGAACAGCGGCATCCAGTCGTGGCCCTCGCGCGGCACGTCGACGACCAGCGCGTCCACCACGTCCTCGACGGCCAGGACTACCCGGTAGATCTCCGACGTCCCCATCCGGACCCCGCCGCGGTTGATCGTCGAGTCCGAGCGGCCATAGATCACGGCCGTCTCTCGCGAGGTGATCTCGATCCAGTCGCCGTGGCGCCAGATCCCCGGGTACATCTCGAAATAGCTCTCCCGGTAGCGCGAGCCGTCGGGATCGCCCCAGAAGTACAAGGGCATCGAGGGCATGGGGCGCGTGATGACCAGCTCGCCGACCTCGTCGACGAGCGGCCGGCCCTCGGGGTCCCACGCCTCGATCGACGCGCCGAGCGCACGGGCCTGCAGCTCGCCCAGGTACACGGGCAGCGTGGGGACGCCGCCCACGAACGCGGTGCATAAATCCGTACCGCCCGACGTCGAGAACAGCCAGGTGTCGGAGCCGAGCTGTTCGTAGATCCACTGAAAGCCTTCCGGCGCCAGCGGAGAGCCCGTCGATCCGACCGCGGTCAGAGCGTCCAGGTTGCGTCCCTCGCAGCGCAGGGTGAGTCCATCCTTCATGCAGCCGGCGATGAACGCGGCGCTCGTGCCGAAGCAGGTCATCCCGGTATCCGAGGCCAGGTCCCACAGCCGCCCCATGTTCGGATAGCCCGGGTTGCCGTCGAACAGCACGATCGACGCCTCGCTGAGCAGCACCCCGACGATGAAGTTCCACATCATCCACCCGGTTGTGGTGAACCAGAACAGTCGGTCGCCGGGCTGGGCGTCCAGGTGCAGGTACGACTTCTTCAGTTGCTCGAGGAGGATCCCACCCTGGCCGTGGACGATCGGCTTGGGCAGCCCCGTGGTGCCCGAGCTGTACAACACCCAGAGCGGGTGGTCGAACGGCACGGCGGCAAACTCGAGCGCCTCGGAGGAGCCGAGGAACCCATCGTCCCACCCCGACCCGGACAGGTATCCGAGGCGAACGACGCGCTCGAGCGACGGGAGTTCGGCGACGATCCGTTCCACCGACCCCGAGCGGTCGAAGTCCTTGCCCCCATAGCGGTACCCGTCGATCGCCAGGAGCACCTTCGGCTCGATCTGCGAAAACCGGTCGATCACGCTGCGCGCGCCGAACTCCGGGGCCGCCGAAGACCAGACAGCGCCGATCGAGGCACAGGCCAGGAACGCCGCCACCGTCTCGGGGATGTTTGGCATGTACGCGGCGACCCGATCCCCGGCGCAGACGCCCGAATCGCGCAGCCCGGCCGCAATCGCTGCTGTGTGTGCTCGGAGCTCGCCCCAGGTCCAAGAGCCCAGCTCCCGCGACTCCGACGCATGCTGGATCGCCAGCTGATCGGCATCCTTGCCCGCGAACGCGTGCTCGGCGTAGGACAACTGCGAACCGGGAAACCAGGCCGCCCCCGGCATCACCTCGCTCCCGAGCACGCGATCGCCGCCCTCGGAGAACCGCACCCCCAAAAACTCGGCCAGCGACCCCCAGAATGCCTCGAGGTCGAACACCGACCAGCGCCACAGGTCGTGGTAGCCCTCGAACTCCAGCCCGCGGGTCTCCCCCAGCCAGCGCTGGTAGCGCGTCACGGTGGCGTGCTCGATCCGCTCCTCGCTCGGAGTCCACAGGACCTTCGGCTCGGCTACCGCCACCCCGTCAGTATCCCGTAGTAGCGTCCTCGTCGCATGCTTACCGGCCACAATCCGAGCCCGCCGGTAACCGCCGACGAGCTCGCCGACATCGTCCTACCCGATCACGAGTGCCACGACGTGCGCCTGGGTGACCTGTGGGGTGACCGGCCCGCCGCCCTGGTCTGGCTCAGGCACTACGGCTGACTGTATTGCAAGGCGAACGCGATGCAGTTGCATCGTGCCCGGGGGCAGTTCGAGGAGTCCGGCGGACGGCTTGTCCTGATCGGGCAGGCCACGCCCCGCCACGCCGCCCACTTCCGCCGGCGCCAAGGGATCCAGCTCCCCGTGCTCGCCGACGAGGACCGGATCAGCTACAGAGCGGCCGGCGCGAAGGTCGCCGGCGTGCTCGACCTGTGGCACCCCAAGGTGGTGGCGAAGGGGGCGGTGACCGGCCTGCGCGAGAAGACCGTCCAGGGCCGGACGATCGGCGACACGAACCAGCTCGGTGGCGCGATGGTGATCCGCTCGGACGGGAAGGTCACCTGGTCGCACATGTCGAGCGATGCTGGCGACAACGCCTCGCCGGAAGACATCCTCGCCGCGCTTCGCGCCGCCGTCGCTTGACGTTCGCGCGGTGGGCAACACCGTCGAGCCGGGTCAGCGGCTTTGCGCGTTCACTCGCACCGTGCACAGGCGCCGCGCAGCACCACGTCGTGATGCTCGACCCGGGCTCCGAGCCGCTCCGACAAGCTGTCGATCACCTGCTCCAGCGCGGGGTCGTCGAACGCCACCAGCCGCCCACACTGGTCGCACACGAGGTGGTGGTGGTGCTCGCCGCTCGGATGCGTGCGCTCGAACCGCGCCTGCCCCGGCCCGACCGCCACCCGCACTACGAGGCCGTGATCGACGAGCAGATCGAGCACGCGGTAGACGCTCGCCCGTCCCGTCGGCTTCCCCTCCGCCCGCAGCGCGTCCTCGATCTCCACCGCGCTCAGCGCGCATGGCTCCCGGGCGAGCAGTTCGATGACTCGCTGGCGGGCGCCCCCGCGCTTGAGGCCTGCGCGGGCCAGCACCGCCTGGACGTGGTCGCTCCAAACCGGAGCGTCTGCCATACCCGGAGAGGCTGCCATATCCGACAGCTTACCCCCGCGCGGCGGCAAGACGAGAATAACTCCGAGACTCAGTCTCATTTATGGTAGGTTTCGGGAGTGAAGACTCGGTGGTTCAGAGCGGTCTGTGCCGGCGCGGTGGCGCTGAGCGTCGCGGCTGGGGGGTCTGGCTGCGGCGGGACTAGCGCCGCCAGCACCACGGGCCTCCGCGTCGTCGCCGCCGAAAACTTCTGGGGTTCGATCGCCGGCCAGATCGGCGGAAGCAAGGCCGGTGTGCAAAGCATCATCACCAATCCGGCGCAGGACCCCCATGCGTATGAGCCGACCGCGCAGGACGCACGCATCCTGGCCACAGCCCAGCTCGCGATTGTCAACGGTGTCGGCTACGACCCCTGGGCGCCGAGGTTGCTGGCGGCCAATCCCGACTCACAGCGGGTCGTCCTCAACATCGGCGATCAGTTCGGCCTCCACGAAGGCGACAACCCGCACCGCTGGTACGACCCGAGCGAGGTTGAGGCGGTGGCCAAAGACATCGCCGGCGATCTCTCGAAGCTCGACGCAGCCAACGCGGCCTACTACGAGAAACGGCTCAGCACCTTCGAGACCAGCGGCCTGGGGCGTTACCACCAGCTGATCGCGCAGATCGGCGCGCGGTACGCGGGAACCAGTGTGGGCGCGTCGGAGAGCATCTTCGCGCTGCTGGCGCCCGCGCTCCGACTCAACCTGGCCACCCCGCCAAGCTTCATGAAGGCGATCAGCGAGGGCACCGAGGTCACGGCACAGGACACGATCACCACGCAGCAGCAGATGACCCGCCACCAGATCAAGGTGTGGATCTATAACCCACAGAACGCGACGCCCCAGATTCAGCGCCTGAACGGGCTCGCGCGTGCCAACCACATACCGATTGCGACCGTGACCGAGACGCTCTCCCCGGCAACGGCCAGCTTCGAGCAGTGGCAGGTCGCTCAGCTGGAAAACCTCGAGCGCACACTGCACGAGGCGACCGGCCGATGATCGAGCTCGTCGGCGAGGAGACCCAGAGCATGATCAAGCTCGCCGGCGCCACCGTCCGGCTCGGGGGCAGACGGGTGTTCGGCGATGTCGAGCTGACCGTCGAGCCGGGTCAGCTGGTCGCCGTGCTCGGGCCGAACGGAGGGGGCAAGACGACGCTCATGCGCATGATCCTCGGCCTCGTCCCGCTCGAGGCCGGCTCGGCCACCGTGCTGGGCCGCCCGCCGGCGCAGGCGCGACCGGCAATCGGCTACCTGCCCCAGCGCCGGAGCTTCGACTCCTCGACGCGGATCCGCGGCATCGACCTGGTGCGCCTGGGCCTGGACGGGGCGCGCTGGGGGATCCCGATTCCGGTCACGAGCACCGCCCGACGGCGCCGCCGCGCAGAAACGACCCGTGTCGGCGAGGTCATCGAACTGGTCGGTGCCACCACGTACGCGCGCCGCGCCATCGGCGAGTTATCCGGCGGGGAGCAGCAGCGGCTGCTGATCGCGCAGGCGCTGATCCGAAAACCCCGACTCCTGATCCTCGACGAGCCGCTCGACAGCCTCGACCTGCCCAACCAGGCCGCCGTGGCCGGTCTGCTGCGCCGAATTTGTTCCATCGAGGGTGTCTCGGTGCTCCTGGTCGCCCACGACGTCAACCCGCTGCTCGGTTCCCTGGACCAGGTGATCTACCTGGCCGGCGGCCGCGCGCGGAGCGGCACGGTCGACGAGGTGATCACCTCGTCCACCCTCACGCAGTTGTACGGCGCCCCGATCGAGGTGCTCCAGACGACCGACGGACGGCTGGTCGTGGTCGGCCAGCCGGAGGCCCCGCACCATCACGGGCACCGGCACGAACTCGTCGGCTAATGACCTCTCCCCTCTCGCCGGACCCGATCGCCGATCTGCGCGCGCTCTTCAGCTATCCGTTCATGGTCAACGCGCTCGAAGCGGGGACGATCGTGGCCGTCCTCGCCGCCGTCGTCGGGTGGTACATGGTGCTGCGCCGCCAGACCTTCGCGGGCCACACGCTCTCGGTGATGGCTTTCCCGGGTGCGGCGGGCGCCGCGCTGGCCGGAGTACCCACCGCGCTCGGCTATTACGTGGCATGTGGCGGCGCCGCGCTGCTCATGCGCCGAGCGCGCGGCTCCCAAGTCCGGCGCGGCTACGGAACCGAGACGGCGACCATCGCCGCCGTGCAGGCAGTGGGGCTGGCCGCCGGATTTCTGTTCCTGTCGCTGGGCAACGCCGTGCTCGGCGGGACCGAGACGCTGCTGTTCGGGACGTTCCTGGGCGTGAGCCGAAACCAGGTCCTCACCCTGCTCATCGTCGCTGCCGCTGCGCTGATCCTCATCGCCGCCGCCGCCCGGCCACTGCTGCTCGAGACGATCGATCCGGAGGCGGCGAGGGCTCGTGGTCTGCCGGTCGCCGTACTCGACCTCGGCTTTCTGCTCGTGCTCGCCGCCGCGGTCGCAGCCACCAGCCAGATCACCGGCGCCCTGCTCGTGCTCGCGCTGCTCGTCGCGCCGGCCGCCGCTGCTCAGCAGCTCACGATGCGCCCGGGCGTAGGCCTGGTCCTCAGCGTTACCTTTGCGCTGGCCATCGTGTGGCTCGGGCTCGGGATCGCCTACTTCTCCATCTATCCGGTTGGCTTCTACGTGACCAGCATCGCGTTCGCGGTGTACCTCCTCGCCCGGCTCGCCCGGGCCACCAGGGCGCGCAGCGGCTGATGTTCGCCCACGACTTCGTCCGCAACGCATACTTGGCCGGAACCTTCATCGCGCTGGCCTGCGGCGTCGTCGGCTGGTTCGTGGTCCTGCGCGGGCAGCTGTTCGCCGGCGACGCGCTCACGCATGTCGCGTTCGTGGGCGCGATCGGCGCCGCTGTGCTGGGGGTCGACGAACTGGTCGGGCTGTTCGTGCTCACGCTGGCGGTCGCGGCCGGGATGGCGGCGCTCGGCCAGCGAGGCCAGGCCGATGACGCCGCGGTCGGGATCGTGTTCGCCTGGATCCTGGGCGTCGGCGTGCTCCTGCTCGCGGTACTCGCGACCAGCGCATCCGGTGGGACCGGCGTGGCGGCCGCGAGCACCCTGTTCGGCTCGATCTATTCCCTCAGCGCAGGCGGCTCACGTCTGGCCGCGGCGATCGCGGTCGCTGCCGCGCTGGCCGTGCTCATCGGTCTGCGACCGCTGCTGCTCATCACCCTCGACATCGATGTAGCGGCGGCTCGCGGCATCCCGGCGCGGGCAGTCGGTGTGGGGTTTCTCGCCCTGCTCGCGGTGGTCACGGCCGAGAGCACCCAGGCGGTCGGCGCGCTGCTGCTGCTCGGCCTGATGGCGGCGCCCGCCGGCGCGGCTCAGCGGCTCACTGCCAACCCCTACCGCGGCCTCGCGCTGTCGGCGCTCCTGGCCGTGCTCGCGACGTGGGGCGGCCTCGCCCTGAGCTACCAGATCGGTTCCCTGCCGCCGAGCAGCGCGATCATCGGGCTGGCCGGTGCGGCTTACGGCGCCGCCACGCTCCTCGCCCGGCGCAGGCGGAACTGACAGAGCGTGAGGACCGGCTGGCGGCCCCGGGGGGAGTCAACGCCCGGGACCGCCGCCGGTCCCCAGCTGCGGGAGTCGGGGGAGTCCGTCCGCATGCGACGAGGCGCACGTTTCGTCGCGGGTGTCGAGCCTACGACGCCGACCGTCAGCTCACCATAAAGCTTGGGCGAATCCGTACGTGCGCGAACCGTCGCGTAGCCAGAGTCCGTTCAGGGCACCTGGATGATCCCGGTCGGACCTCCCTGCCCGCCGCGCCCGGTCGGGTAGTAGCCCGGGTTGTAGTACTGGTAGCGGTACGCCGGCGCTCCCGCACCGGTCGGCGCACCGCCGCCGGTGTCCGGGACCGGCACGGCGTCGGCGAACAGCCGGGACAGGACGACCAGGAGCACGAGCGTTCCGGCCACGATCCACACAGCGACGACGCTGCGCCGCAGCCACAGCCCGGCGGCGGGTGAGCTCGGCCACGCCGGAGCAGCACGCGCCGGAGTGGCGCTAAGCCGAGCGGCCCGCGCCGGAGCGGTGCTCAGCGAAGCGGGCCGCGCCGGAGCGGCCATGGATGGCGCACGCGTTGCGGTGGCTCGAATCCGGGGCGCGGGCGCCGGCCCCGGGCATCGCTGATCGAGGCGTCCCTCGGCGAGCAGCCCGCGCAGGGCGCGCTGCCACTCCCCGGCGGTGGGCCGGTTCACCGCGGCGGCGCCGAGTGACCGGTAGAGGAGGTCGCGCAACTCGACGGGTACGTAGCGCAGATGGGGCGCCGCTGCGCGCGCGTCGTGCGAGCGCGCGAATAGCCGCAGGATGACCAGCCCGAGCTTGTAGGCGTCGGCCGCGCGGGTCTCGGGTGACTCGGGGAACGCCGCCGGTATCTCCCAGTCGGCCGTCTGGACACTGGGCAGTGCGCTGCGGCCGCGGAAGGCCATCGAGTCGCAGTCGATGAAGCAGACCTGCGTCGCACGTCCGACGGCCAGCAGCAGGTTGTTGGGCGCGATGTCGCCGACCGCGATCCCTTGCCGGTGCAGGAAGGCCAAGCCGGCACTCACCCGCTCGGCCACCTCCGCCCGCCGCATCGTGTCCAGCCGCACCCCCAGCCCGCGCAGCTCGAGATATCCATCCGCGCCCAGGAGGTGCTCGAGCGTCAGCAGCACGCGCTCGCGGCGTCCGCTCGGCATCACGAACGGCACAGCGAACCGGTCGGCGACATCGCGCATCACGATGCCCACCGCGCGCGGGCCGGAGTGCACCACGGCCAGCGGCCACGCGGCGACCGCGTGCAAGCCAGCCCGCTGGTCGGGCGCAAGCGACCGGCCCCAGGCGGCCATCTCGGCCAGCCAGTGGGCCGCACCCGGGGGTGGCGCGCGGCGGTAGAGCTTGACGACGATCGGGTCGGGGCCGAGCGAGGTCGGCATCAGCTCCGGCCGGTACACCCGCCCCTGGCCGCCCACCCGGGAGACCGGCACGAGCTCACCGAGATCCTCCAGGCGCACGGCGCGCGGACGCCCACCGCTCGGTCCACGGATGGCGAGCGCGGTCATGGCTCCCGGGGCGCCCACACCGCGACCAGGGTGCGATCGTCGTCGTAGGTGCTGCGGCTGAAATCGAGCAGCCGCGCGAAATCGACCACGTCGGGCGGCTTGGCCAGCTCCCGGGCGAACGCGCTCGCGAGCGCTCCGGTGCCTCCCGCCAGCGGCAGCGCCACCCCGTCCGTGCACAGCAGCAGCACGGCGCCGGGCTCGAGCACGCACGAGCGTGCCTGGACCGCCCGCGCGTCGTGCGGCAGCGCCGCGACGACGCCGCCGATCAACCCCTCGTCCGGCCCCGCCTCTCCAACGAACGGATCGTAATCCCCGCCATGCAGCAGGAACGCGGGGGAATCCCCTACCGCCGCGAGCGACACGAGGATGCGGTCAGGATCAGGCGCCGACGCAACTGCGACCAGCAGGGTGGTGGCGAGCGAGTGAGAGGCCTCCTCCACGCCCAGGTCGGGATCGCCCACCGAGCGGCGATGCTCCTCGGCAAGCGCCCACGCCGCCTGGTCGAACACGTTCGGCCAGTCGAGCGCGCCGACGCCCTCCGCGTCGAGCTGGCGGGCGACGGCGGCCGTGGCGTACCGCACGGCCAGCGCCGCCCCCAGATCGGAACGAGGGGCGGCCGAGACTCCATCCGCCACCGCGGCGATCACCGTCCGCGTCGCCGGGTGCAGCCGCAGACATAGATCATCCTGGCGGGGACCTCCGGCGAACCGCTTGTGCAGGCCTCGGACGGAGGCCGCCCTGACGGTCAGGCCGAAGGCGCTGCCGCCGTCGGCGATCGTGTCGGGACGGTACGGCTCGCCGCCGGCCAACTGGGGCTCGATGTCCGGCGCAGGCTCTCCGATCGTCAGCGGACCGCGCGCCAGGCGCACGCGCCGGCGCGGCGGCCGGGGACCGACCGTGGCGCGCTCTGGCGAAGCCACGGGACAGCCGCTACACGAGTGGTGCGTCGAGCTGCACGAATCCCTCCGGCTTCTCGAACTCGATCGTCTGCTCGCCCCGGTCCAGCCGCTCGGCCGACGCGACCATCGAGTTCAGCATCGAGGCGGCGAATTCCGCGATCGCGCCGGCAGTCGATGCGCCTGCAGTCATCATGAACCCGTAGCGGGGTGTGCTGGCCAGCTCGCGGATGACGTCCGGGTCTGCGTCACCCACGCCGAAGGCGAGCACGTTGGGCCGCTCCCTGAAGCCAGGGTCCTTGAGCTCGTCTAGGCGCGCCCGCCACGTGTCTGCCTTGTCGGTGGGCTGGCCGTCGCTCAGGAAGAACACCGAGGGTCGATGGACCTGATAGCCGCCGCTCTTCAGCAGCGCTACGTCGGCGGGGATCGCTTGGCGCACCGCCTCGCACGCGCTCGCGTAGCTCGTGCCCCGCCCGCGCGGGGCCAGCATCGGCAGCACGAGGTCCTCGCTCAGCTCCGAGAGCTGGAGGCGCGTCTCGGCGGTGTCGGCGAACGTGATGATCCCGAAGCGGACCTTCTTGCCAATCAGCGGGTGCTTCGCCACCTCGTCGCGCAGGTCGATCAGCCCCTGGTTGACGGCGGCGATGGGGTCGCCCGCCATCGAGTGGGATTCGTCGCCGACGAAGTACATCGGCAGCACCTGGCCGATCACCGTGCCGGCCGGCGCCGGCACGGGAGCGGCGGTGACCGGCTCGGGGGCCGCTCCCGAGACCTCTGGCGCCGGCGCCGCCACGGGCGGCGGAACGCCCGGCTCGCCCATATTCCCGCGCCGGCTCGATGGCATGCTGATCTTCATGCTCACGCTCCCGCGGTCGTGCTCGTTCCGCCCGCGGATCCGGAACCTGTCCCTCGCGGGGGGGCCAGGAGGCTTTGACAGGCGCGGCTGGCCGCCTGGAACTTGGCGTTGGTCCGGATGTTGGCCGGGAACACCGGCCCCTCGCCCGAGAAGTTCGGGTTGGGCAGGTTGTAGCCGTGCTGGCGTACGCACGTCACGTACTTGGTGATGGCCGTATGCGAGAGTCGCCCACGGAAACGTCCGCCGCCGAAGCCGAACCTCGCGCCGCAGGCCTGGAGGGCTGACCGCACCTTTGGGTTGGCGGCAAAGCCGCCGCCGCCGAAGAACCCGCGCCGCGGCGTCGTGCCGGTCCCGGTGGTCCCCGTCCCGCTGGTTGTGCTGCCGCCACCGCTCGACCCGCCGGCGCCGCCCGGAGCTCCCGGAGGACGTGCCGGCAGCGTGACGCCGTGCTGCTTCAGACAGGCGGCTAGGGCCGCGCGCCGGCTGCTGTTCGCGCCGGCTCCGCCCGCGGCTGACGCGGTCGTGGTCGTGCTGCTCGTGGCGCTCGCGCTGCCGCTGGAGCTGCTCGCGCTGCCGCAGGCAGCGATCAGACCGCCCAGACCGAGCGCGAGGACCATCAAGAGCGCCCCCCGAGATGTGTTACCGATGAGTTTCAACCTTCTGTTCCTTTCCTTGAATCGATACTGCTCAGCCGCCGCCGAACAGCGAGTTGACGGCGGAAGATCCGTTGCTCGGGGTACTCGAGCTCCCCGAGGCGCCGCTTGCCGCGGCGGCGGGGCTGGCGCCGGTGTCGCTGACGGTGGTCGCGCTGACCGTGCCGTCACCGCCCTTTGCCCCCGAGACGACCACTAGATCGCCTGGTCGCACGGCCTTCTTGCCCACAGTGATGTTCTTGGTCACCTTCGTCGCGCTCGACAGCGTGACCTTGACCGTGTTGCCTGAAGTCTCGGTGACGTACAGAGAGTCTCCGCTGATGTTGCTGACGGTCCCGAGCGTGGCGCTCCCACCGGCCCCGCCGGCGCCGAACAGGCCGCGGAATCCCCCGCCACCACTGCCGGTGCCGCGCGCCGACGCCCCCGCGCCCGGACGCGCCGCGCCCGCCTGACCCGCCGCACCGGTACCGGCAGACGCGCCGCTACCGGCGGACGCGCCGCCACCGGCAGCGGCCCGCGAACCCCCGCCGGCGGCCGCCGACAGTCCGGCGGTGGACGTCGAGCTCGCCAGCTTGCTCTTCTCGACACGCACGCCGGCGTAGAAGCCGACCGCGCCCAGGATCAGCGCGAACAAGGCGGCGCTGCGCCGATTCAGGAACTGGCGACGCGGGCGTCCGGGAAGCGCCACGTCCTGCTCATCCTCATAGCCGTCCCACTCCTCCTCCGGCCTGTCGTAGGGGATGGCGTTCATGTCGGTTCCTCTGGGTCGTTGTTCACTCAAAGCGCAGCGCCTCGATCGGCCGAAGCGCCGCGGCGCGGCCGGCGGGATAGGTGCCGAAGAAGAGCCCGATCAGGACCGCGGCACCGAAGGCGAGCCCGATCGAGTAGGGCGCGATCACCGGCTGGACACCCGCGATCTTGAACTGGCTGCCGACGATGCCCGCGATCACGCCGGCGATGCCACCGAAGAACGACACCAGCACCGCTTCGACGAGAAACTGGATGAGGATGTCGCTGCGGCGCGCGCCCACCGCCTTACGGATGCCGATCTCGCGGGTGCGCTCGGTGACCGAGACAAGCATGATGTTCATCACGCCGATGCCGCCGACGAGCAGGGAGATCGCTGCGACCTCGCCGAGCAGGGTGGTGAATACCTTGCTGCTTGCGGTCGAGGTCTGGATGATCGAGCTCTGATTGATGACGTTGAAGTTGCTCGTCCCGAGCGAGCCTGGGCTGGGCGGATCGAGCCGGTTCAGGATGTTCGTCACTTCGGTCTGCGCAGCATTCAGCTGACCCCGTGACTGGGCCTGGACGACGATCTGGGTGATGCTTCCGTAGCCGGTCAAGGTGTCCTGTACCGCCGTGAGCGGCGCGATCGCGACGTCGTCCTGGTTGGAGGTTCCGTTCGATCCCTTCGCCGCCGTGACGCCGATGATCTGGAAGTTCGTGCCGTTGACCTGGATCGTCTGGCCGACGGGATCCGCCCCGCCGAACAGCTCGCTGACCACGGTCGGCCCGACCACGAGAACGCGGTTGTGGTTCTGCACATCGGCGTTGGTGAACCACGAGCCCGTGGCCATCGTGTAGCTGCGCGCAGCCTCGTAGGAGGGCGTGGTGCCGATAAAGGAAGTCGGCGAGTAAGTAGTCGTGCCCGAAGTGAGCGTCACTCCGCTGGCGCTGGTCACCGGCGAGGAACTCGCGACGTCGGGCGCCTGGAACCGGTTCACCAGCGCGCCCGCATCCGCCACCGTGAGGCCGGTGCCGGCGCTTGGGCTGGCGCCGCCCCCGCGACGGAACAGGCCACCGAGCGTGGGCGCCCCGCTCACCAGCAGCACGTTCGAGCCGAGCTGGTCGATCTGCTTCGTGACCGCCGCCGACGATCCGGTGCCGAGCGCGATCAGCACGATCACCGACCCGACCCCGATCATCAGCCCGAGGATCGTCAGTCCGGACCGCAGCTTGTTGGCGGCCAGGCCGCCCAACGCCACGCGGACGATCTCGGTCATCCCACCGCTCCCGTGGGCTCACCACGCTCGTCGGCGATGATCGTTCCGTCGCTGATCCTGATCACGCGACGGGCATGGACGGCGACGGACTGCTCGTGGGTGATCAGGATGATCGTCCGCCCCTGCTCGTTCAGGCGACCGAAGATGTCCAGCACCTCGGCCGAGGACACCGTGTCGAGCGCACCGGTCGGCTCGTCGGCCAGGATCATCGCCGGGTTGGTGACGAGCGCGCGAGCGATCGCGACCCGCTGCTGCTGCCCGCCCGACAGCTCGGATGGGAGATGGTGAACGCGGTTGCTCAGCCCCACCTGGCGCAGCGCGGCCACGGCCCGCTCCTGCCGAGCGGCGCGGTGCAGCCCGGCATAGGCCAGCGGGAGCTCGACATTGGCCTGGGCGCGCGTACGGGGGATCAGATTGAAGCTCTGGAAAACGAAGCCGATCTCGCGGTTTCGGATGTCCGCGAGCGCGTCCTCGTCGACCCCGCGGACATCGAGGCCGTTCAACCGATACGTGCCACTGGTCGGCGTGTCGAGACAGCCCAGGATGTTCATCAGCGTTGTCTTGCCGCTGCCCGAAGCGCCCACGATCGCCACGTACTCGCCACGCTCGATGCGCAAGCCCACCCCCCTCAGCGCGTGCACCGCGATGTCCCCGACGCTGTAGGTCTTGTGGACGTCATCGAGCTCGATGACCGGCACGCCCGGGCGGCTCGAACGCGGACGGGGCCGGGGCACTGGTGCCTGCCGCGCAGGACGCGAAGACCGCTCCCGTCGGCTCTCGAGGAAGCGCTGCGCCCGCGCCACGGCCGGCCGCTCGACGTAGCGCCGCCGGCGCGGCATCAGCCGCCTCCGGCTGCGCGCCGCAAGAACGCACCGCCGCCGCCGAACCCGCCGCCGCCGCCGAACCCGCCGCCGCCGCCGCCGAACGCGCCGGCACCGCCCAACCGTCCGCCGAGCGCGCCGGTGCCGGAACCGGTCGTCGAGGTCGAGCTCAGCGAGGGAAGCGCGATCGTGATCACTACCTGATCGCCGGCGTTCAGGCCGCTGATGATCTGGGTGCGGGTGTCGCCCCGCAGCCCGACGACGACCTGCTGGGATACGACCTTGCCGCCCTTCAACAGGTTGATCGTGGCCAGCGAGCCGCTGCCGCTGACCGCTTGGTTCGGCACGGTGACTCCCTGCGCCTGGCCGATGACCACCGCCGCCGACGCGCTCATCCCCGGCTTGACGCGCGAGTCGTTCTGGTCGAGCGTGAGCGTGGCGTCATATGAGACGACACTCGAGCTGGCGCTCCCGACGAGCGAGATCTGACTCACGTGCGCGGCAAGCGCAACGCCCGGGAGCGCGTCGAGCGTCGCCGTAGCCGGCTGCCCGACGTGGACCTTGCTGATGTCCGACTCGCTGAACGCGACGGTCATCGTCAGCGTGCTGGTGTTCACGATCTCGGCGAAGCCTGAGCCAGAGGATCCCGAGCCCGAACTTGAGGAGCCCGATCCCCCAAGGCTCCCCGCGGTCGTACCCGAGCCCGCGCCGGACCCGGAGGCGCCGCCCGAAGAGGAGGAGCCGCCGGAGGACGATGAGCCTCCCGACCCGCCGGCGGACACGGCGCCGCCCGGTGTCAGGCTGGACAGCGTTGCGATCGTGCCGCTGACCGGCGCGTACAGCTTGGTGTTGTTCAGCGCCACCTCCGCGTTGTGCACGCCGGCCTGGGCGGAGTACACGGCGGCCTGGGCGGAGGCGACACTGCCGGGCGAGGGAGTGGTCGTCGTCGCGGTAGAGCTCGTCTTAGGCGTCGTGGTGCCGCCCGAGTTCGCCGTCGAGTTCCCGCCGCTCGCGGTCGACGGGGACGACCCCGTCCGCGACGCGCTGGGGACGACCACGGTCACCGTAACGCTGGGCGTGGTCTTGGTCGTGGTCGTGGTGCCTGGCTTGGACCTCGTCGGGGACGCGGGGCCCGGCTTGGACTCCGTGGTCGACGAACCCGGTTTGGTGCCGGGATGGAAGGCCGCGAACTCGACGGTGCCGGCGGGCGCCGTGTAGCTCGTGGTGGAGGCGGAGCCGCCCGAGCCCGAGCCTGAGCCGCTCGAGCCCGAGCCTGAGCCGCCCGAGCCCGAGCCTGAGCCGCCCGAGCCCGAGCCCGAGCCGCCCGAGCCAGAACCACCCGAACCGCAGTCGCTGGTCACACCCTGAAGACAGCTCAGGTTGTCTTCCGCCGCCGTCAGGCTCTCCTGCGCTTGATTTAGCGACAGCTGCGCCGACGTCGGATCGAGGTCGGCGAGCAGCTGTCCGGCGTCGACGTGCTGGCCGGTGTGCACGTAGACGTCCTGCAGCGTCCCGCCGGTGTTGAAGTTGACGTTGACGTCGATGCCGGCGGCGACGTTCCCGCTGCCGGTGACGGTCGACTGCACCACGCCCTGTCCGGCGGTGATGATCTCTCGGGAGGTGCGCACCGAGCTCGTCGGCGCCCCGATCTCCGTGATCGCCAGGACGATCACGCCGACCGCCACCGCGGCCAATGCGTACAGGAACCAGGGCCTAGGCGGCCGATCCCGACGAGCGCTCATGACACGGGCAATCCATTGCCAATGGGAAGGAGGGCAGGCACGGCACAGCGTATGCGGGCGCAGCCATTACGCTCGGCGGTTGTAGCGCCGAGCGCGTCAGCTCTGCGTAAGCGCTCTTGCCGCCCTCTTAGGAACGATCCCCACGACCGGCGCGGGCATCGCGGGCAGCTCTATCCGGACCGAGAGCCCGCCTTCGCCGGGCGCCGATACCTCGATCGTTCCGCCGTGCGCCTCGACCACCGAGCTCACGATCGATAGTCCCAGCCCGAACCCGCCCGCGCACCGGTCCAGGCGGCGGAACGGCTCGGTCAGCGTCGACGCGGCGACCGGATCGATGCGGGCCCCGCCGTTGGCCACGGTCAGCCGGGCCCGCCCATCCTCCGAGCGCGTCGAGACGCGCAACCAGCCGCCCGGCTCGTTGTGGCGGACGCCGTTGTCGATCAGGTTGGCGATCATCCGCTCGAGCAGCGCAGGCTCGCCGCGGGCCCAGGCCGGCGACAGCTCGTCCTGCACCTCCACGTGCGCCTCTTCCGCGCAGGCGCGCAGGTCCGTGATGCAATCGGCCGCGAGCGCGGCCAGATCGGCGGCCTCATCGTGTCCGGTGGGCGCCTCGCTGCGCGCGAGCATCAGCAGACCCTCGATCAGCCGCTCGCACCGGTCCACCGTGTCCCGCACGCCCTCGCCCATGCGCCGCAGCTCCTCGACGCTGGCATCCGGATCGGCCATCGTCACGTCCAGTTCGGTGCGCATGATCGCCAGCGGCGTGCGCAGCTCGTGCGAAGCGTTGGCGACGAAATGACGCTGGCTGGCGAAGGCCGCGTCGAGCCGGCCGAGCATCCCGTCGAAGGTGTCGGCGAGCTCCTTGAGCTCGTCGGCGGGACCCTGAAGCCCGATCCGTTCGCCCAAGTTGGCGCCCGAGACACGCCGTGCGGTGGATGTGATCGCGCGCAGAGGGCGCAGGGCCCGGCCGGCCAGCAGCCAGCCGGCGGCCACCGAGACCGCCGTCATCGCGCCCAGCGCGATGAGGTACTCGATCAGCAGCCGGTGCAGGGCGTCCGTGCGCAGCTGCTCGCGCACCGCCTCGACGACCCGGTCGCCGGCTGACCCCGGCCCGAACCCTGCCGAGCGGCCCGGAAACGCGAGCGCCGGAAGTCCGAGCTTCTGCAGCTCATTGCGGTAGTGGCTCCGGCTGTACAGCACGTTGTGACGAACCAGCTCGTAGCCGATGGTCAGCAGCACGGCGCCGCTGACCAGGAACACGATCCCGTACAGCAGCGTCATGCGCAGCCGGATCGTCGGCGCCGGCAGGCGCGGCGAGACATTCCGAACGCGCATCAGGTCATCCGGTAACCGACCCCGATCACGGTCTCGACCACCGGGGGGTCGCCCAGCTTGCGTCGCAAGGTCATGATCGTCATGCGCACCACGTTGGTGAACGGATCGGTGTGCTCATCCCACACGCGCTCGAGTAGCTGCTCCGCCGAGATTGTCGCGCCCTCGGCACTCATCAGCACCTCGAGCACGCCGAACTCCTTGCGCGTCAGTTCGACCGGACGACCCGCCCGAGTCACCACGCGGCGCGCGGGATCGAGCTCGATATCGCTGTGCCCGAGCACGGGCGGCCGGCTGGGCGACGAGCGGCGGGCCAGGGCCTGGATCCGAGCGACCAGTTCGGCGAAGCGAAACGGCTTGGGCAGGTAGTCGTCCGCCCCCAGCGACAGGCCCTCGACCAAGTCCTCGAGTGCACCGGCCGCGGTCAGCATCAGGATCCCGGTCTCGGGCCGCTCCCCCCGCACCGCCCGGCACACATCGTCGCCGTGCAGCCCAGGCAGGTCGCGATCGAGCACCAGCACGTCGTAGCGCACCACGGTGGCCTTTACCAGGGCGTCGGTCCCGTCAGGAGCCAGGTCGACGGCCATCCCCTCCCGGCGCAGCCCGCGCGCGATCGCCTCGGCCAGCCGCTGCTCGTCTTCAGCGATCAACACGCGCATATGCCGATTTAGCATGACGATCGACGCGTAAGAACCTCATAACAGGCAAGATTGGGGCGCTGATGGCCCAGCCGAACCTCGCCGAGCGGAGCATGGCGGCCGGCCTGCGCGTGCTGGGCCGCCTGGCCGGCACCGGTCTGATCGACCGCCTTGGGTTGAGCAAGGCTGCGCAGCGTGTTCTCCACCTTGCTTCCAGGACCACCGTCCGAACCGCCACTCGCGCCGGCCGCGCCTTCGCCGCCAGGCCGAAGCTCTCGGAGCCGGCCCGGCAGCCCACCGGCCGGCGCAGCGACCTGTTCGACCTCACCCCCGACGACGAGCAACAGATGCTCCGAGAGTCGGTGCGCGACTTCGCCCTGGTCAAGCTGCGGCCGGCGGCGCAGGCGGCCGACGAAGCGTGCGAGACCCCACGTGAGCTGCTGGCCCAAGCCAACGAACTCGGGCTGACGATGGTCGGCGTACCCGAGGAGCTCGGAGGCGCCGTCACCGCGCGCTCTGCGGTCAGCACGGTGCTCATGGCCGAGGCTCTGGCTCAGGGCGATATGGGCATCGCGCTCGCTTGCCTGGCGCCGGCCGCCGTCTCGACCGCCCTTTCGCTATGGGGGGACGCCGATCAGCAGGCCACCTACCTGCACGAGTTTGTCGGCGAGAACGTCCCTGCTGCGGCGCTGGCGGTGCTCGAGCCGCGGCCGCTGTTCAATCCTCTCGAGCTGCACATGCGCGCCCGGCGGGCCGGCGGCGGCTTCGTTCTCGACGGCGTCAAGTCGCTCGTCCCGCGTGCCGCCGAAGCCGAGCTGTTCATCGTGGCGGCCGAACTCGAGGAGGCCGGGCCGGCGCTGTTCATCGTCGAGCCGGACAGCAGGGGCGTGTCGGTCGAGCCCGACCCGGCGATGGGTGTGCGTGCCGCCGCCACCGGCAAGGTGACGCTCGACGGTGTGAAGCTGCGCGAATCGGCGATCCTCGGCGAACCGGGCGGGGCCACGGTGACCGGATGCGTGCAGCTGGGTCGCCTTGGCTGGTGCGCGCTCGCGGTCGGGACCGGCCAGGCCGTGCTCGACTACGTGATCCCGTATGTGAACGCGCGCAGGGCCTTCGGCGAGCCGATCTCGAACCGCCAGGCGGTCGCCTTCACGGTGGCCAACATCGCGATCGAGCTCGACGGCATGCGCCTGGCCACCTACCGCGCGGCCGGCCGCGTCGACCAGGGGCTCCCCGTGGCCCGCGAGATCACGCTGGCCCGGCGCCTGTGCGCAGAGCGCGGCATGGCGATCGGCTCTGATGGCGTCCAGCTCCTGGGCGGGCACGGCTACGTGAAGGAGCATCCGCTCGAGCGCTGGTACCGCGACCTCCGCGCCGCCGGCGTGATGGAGGGAGCCCTGCTCCCGTGATCAACCTCGAGATCCCCGGGAGGTTCGATTTCCTGGTCGGCCAGGCCCACCGCGTGGCGACCGAGATCTTCCGCCCCAACTCGCGAAAGTACGACCAGGCCGAGCACTCCTATCCGAAGGAACTCGACATGCTTGCCGCGGTGATCGAGGGCATGAACGAGGGCGGCGCCCTGCGCGGTGCCGGCGTTGGCGCGGTAGGCGGCTCGGACGGTGCCAACGGGCTCACCGGCGACCGTGCCGGCAACCGCAACGGCTCGAACATGGCCAGCCTGCTCGGGCTGATCGAGCTGTGCTGGGGAGATGTCGGGCTGACACTGACGATGCCCAGGCAGGGCCTCGGTCAGGCCGCGATCGCCGCGGTGGCCAATGAGGAGCAGCTGAAGCGCTTCGGTGGCAAGTGGGCCGCGATGGCCATCACCGAGCCCGAGGCGGGGTCGGACTCCGCGGCAATCAGGACCAGCGCCACCCTCGATGAGGACGAATACGTCCTGAACGGCGAGAAGATCTTCGTCACTGCCGGCGACCGCGCCGAGCTGATTGTCGTGTGGGCGACACTCGATCGCCGCCAGGGCCGCCCCGCCATCAAGTCGTTCGTGGTTGAGCGTGACACCCCGGGCCTGATCCTCGAGCGCCTCGAGGACAAACTGGGAATCCGCGCCTCGG
Organism: Solirubrobacterales bacterium; assembly: GCA_019239375.1. Lineage (GTDB taxonomy): Bacteria > Actinomycetota > Thermoleophilia > Solirubrobacterales > Solirubrobacteraceae > Palsa-465. The sequence goes on from JAFAZZ010000049.1 coordinate 41,227, forward strand.
ACACCGCCGATTTCCGCCTCGAGAACTGCCGCATCCCGCGCGAGAACCTGCTCGGGAGCCCGGAGATCGAGCTGGGGCGCGGGTTCGCGGGCGTGATGCAGACCTTCGACAACACCCGTCCGCTGGTCGCCGGCATGGCCATCGGCGTGGCCCGGGCGTGTCTCGAGCGCGCGCGCGAGCTGCTCGAGGCGGCGGGGATCGAGATCGACTATGACGTCCCGCCGCACGCCCAGAGCGCGGCCGCCTCGGAGTTCATCGCGATGGAGTCCGACTGGGAGGCGGCGCGGCTGCTCGCACTCCAAGCCGCCTGGATGGCTGACAACAGGAAGCCCAACTCGCTTGAGGCCTCGATGGCCAAGGCCAAAGCGGGCCGGGTCGGCACCGACATCTCGCTGCGCTGCGTGGCGCTGGCCGGCGCGGTCGGCTACGGCGAGGGCGAGCTGCTCGAGAAGTGGGCCCGAGACGTCAAGGTCCTCGACCTGTTCGAGGGCACCCAGCAGATCCAGCTGCTGATCGTGGCCCGCCAGTTGCTCGGCAAGACGTCCGCCGAGTTGAAGTAGCCCTGGGCCGCTGCCGGCGCGAGCTTTGCCGCCGCGATGGCGTCCAACTCCACACTCACGCGGATGCGGACGGCGGAACGGGCAGTTATCGGCAGCCGGACTCAGCGCCCCGGGGCAGTCGTGACCGAGAAGGGCGCCCCGAACGGATCGGCCAGCACGGCCTGGCGCATCGCTCCGGCGTCTGACGGCGGCGCCAGCACCCGCCCGCCGAGTTCAACGACCGCGGCCGTGAGCGCGTCGGCATCGTGCACCCAGAAACCGACATCCCACCGGGGCTGCTCGCCGTTTGTCGCCATCACCGCCACGACATCGCGCGGGACCGGCTGGGCCGGCTCGCCGCCCACGTAACCGGGCAGGCGGAAAAGCGTCATCCCCGGCGCGAAGGGCTCGGTCTCCCACCCGAAGACGGCGTGGTAGAAGCGCGCCGCCGCCTCCTGCTCGTGCGTCTGAAGCACGCTCATCGCATAAGCCGAGGGCTCGTTGACAAGCTGACAGCCGAGGCGCTGCACGGGCTCCCACAGGCAGATCGGCGCGCCGGTTGGATCCTCGAGCACGGCGATCCGTCCCGCCGGTAGAGCATCGAACGACCCCGCAAGCACGCGGGCGCCGGCACGGACCGCGACCTGCACGGAATCCTCGACGCTGGCCACGGAAACGTACGTGTTCCAGGCGGCGGCGCCCTGCGGCGCCGCGCCGACGCCCGCGACGTGCCGACCGACGCCCGCGACATGCCGACCCCGGAGGCGGGCCTCGTAGTACTCACCCGGACCAGGCCCGGCGAACTCCCAGCCGAACAGCCGCCCGTAGAAGTCCATCGCGCGCGCCGGGTCACCGGCCAGGATGTCGACCCAGCACGGAACCCCGGGTGGATAGGCGTCGCGCTCGCTCATGCCTCGCTCCTTTCGACGGACTCTTTGATAGGAAAATCCAACTATATGATTGGGCGAAAGGACTGTCAAGTGATAATCTTCGCCTCGTGAAACGGACATACGGAGACGCTTGCGGCATCGCCCGCGCCCTTGACGTGGTGGGTGAGCGGTGGGCGCTGCTGGTCGTGCGGGAGTTGCTGCTTGGCCCCAAGCGGTTCACCGACCTGCGCGCCGGCCTGCCCCACCTCAGCCCGGACGTCCTGGCCCAGCGGCTGCGCGAGCTCGAGCAGGCCGGGGTCGTGCGGCGCGTCAAGCTACCGCCACCGGCCGGCTCGCGGGTATACGAGCTGACCGAGTGGGGGCGTGAGCTTGAGCCGGTGGTACTCGGCCTCGGACTCTGGGGCAGCTCCCGCGCGCCGTTCCCGTCGGACCACGGCGAGCTGGGCGCCGACTCGCTGGTGCTCGCGCTGAAGACGCTGTTTGAGCCCGCCCGGGCGAACGGTCTGGTCGGCCGCACGTACGAGCTCCGGCTTGGCGACGAAGCCGTGTTCGCCGTCCGGGTGGGTGAGCGAGAGCTGCATGCCAGTCGCGGCTCGGCCGCCGATTCGGCGGCCACCATCACCGCCGAGCCCGGCGTCCTTGAGCAGGTCTTGTGGCACGGACGCTCACCCAACGCCGGCGGGCTCGAGATCGATGGCGATCGCCCGGCCGGGACGCGGTTCCTTCGGCTGTTCCCTCTGCCGGGTTAGGCCTCGCCCTACGAGCTGATCGCCGACGAGCCGCAGCAGCTCAGCAAACGCCAGCAGCCGGCGTGGCATCGCGGTCGCGGTCGCGGTCGCGGTGGCGCCGCGCCCCCAGGTCACCTGGCAGTACGTTTCACGCGACGGCGAGCGCCAGTGAAAATTACACGTGGGCGATTGGTCATACCTGCGCCGCCTCCCGCACCAGCACGTCCCAGGCGCGCCGGACATCGTCCTCGCTCGTGTTCATCTGCCCGATGGCGAGGCGCAGAACGTAGCGGCGGTTCAGCACCGCGTGAGAG
>JAFAZZ010000355.1 GCA_019239375.1 Solirubrobacterales bacterium
GCACCCCTGGACGAGCTACGTGATCGTGCCGCTGTTCGCGCTGGCCAATGCCGGCATCCACCTGACCTCGCACGTGCTGAGCGGTGCCGCCTCCTCGCCGATCACCTGGGGGATCCTGCTCGGGTACGTCGTGGGCAAGCCGATCGGGGTGTTCACCGGCTCCTGGATCGCCTCGCGACCGGCTCTGCACGGGCCGCGCTCACCGATCAGCGAGCCGGTGCTCCTGGCCGCCGGCGCCTGCGCGGGCATCGGTTTCACGGTCTCCCTGCTCGTCTCGAGCCTGGCCTTCACCGGAACCCGGCTGGATGAGGCTCGCCTGGGTGCGCTGGCTTCCGTGGTGCTCGCGCCGGCCGTGGCCTGGGTTCTCACGCGGCTGATCAGCCGCCTACCCGACCGCGTGCGAGCGCGCCAGATCGGCCGAACCGCGGAGGACATAGTCGACCTCGCGGTCGGCGTCGATCCCGAGTACGACCACATCCGCGGGCCGGACGACGCGCCGGTGACGCTGCTCGAGTACGGCGACTTTGAGTGCCCGTACTGCGGCCAGGCCGAGAACGTGATCCGCGAGCTGCTCGCCGCTCACGGCGACGACATCCGCTATGTCTGGCGCCACCTGCCGCTCAACGACGTTCATCCCACGGCTCAGCTCGCCGCCGAGGCCTCCGAAGCCGCCGCGGCCCAGGGCAGGTTCTGGGACATGTACGACACGCTGCTTGCCCACCAGGAAGCGCTCGGCCCCCGGGAGCTGGTCCGCTACGCCGAGGAGCTCGGCCTCGACGGGGAACGCCTGCGCGACGAGCTGCGCCGGCGCGAATACGCCGCGCGGGTCAGCGAGGATGTGGCCAGCGCCGACGAGAGCGGTGTGTCCGGGACGCCGACCTTCTTCATCAACGGCCTCCGCCACTACGGTGTGTACGACATCGAAACGCTGACCCAGGCGGTGGGCGCGGCCAAGCGCCGAGCGCGGCAGATCGCCGCCACCGCGGCGCTCGAGGAGACCGCGCTGTAGGTCGCTACCCAGCTGCGCGCTTTGGGTCTGTACTCAGCTGCGCGCTCTGGGTCTGTATCCAGCTGCGCGCTGCGGGTCAGGGCCTGCCTGAGCGAGAGCGGCCCCCACACCGCGTATCCCAAACCCGCCGGAGCCCGGAAGGGCTCCCACCGCGTCCGAACGCGCGCGAGAGCGCCGGGTAGTTGTGGGGACAACTATCTGCTATGATTGCTGGTATATGGAGCTCGGACTCGCCACCTTTGCCGACCTGGCTTCCGGCGTCTCGCCGGAGCAGCGTATGCACGACCTATTCGAGGAAGCCGAACTGGCCGACCAGTTGGGGTTGGAAGTATTCGCCGTGGGCGAGCACCATCGGCCGGACTTCCTGATCTCCTCGCCGGCGGTCGTGCTGGCGGCCGTCGCGGCGCGGACCAAGCGTATCCGGCTCTCGAGCGCGGTCACCGTGCTGAGCTCCGACGATCCGGTTCGCGTGTTCCAGGAGTTCGCCCATGTGGATCTGATCTCAGGCGGACGAGCCGAGATCATGGCCGGGCGTGGATCGTTCATCGAGTCGTTCCCGCTGTTTGGCTACGACCTCGACGACTACGACGAGCTATTTGCCGAGAAGCTCGAGCTGCTACTCCAGATCCGTGAGTCGCCGCGCGTGACCTGGTCCGGCAAGCATCGGGCCGCCTTGAACGACGCGATCGTGTGGCCGCGCCCGGTGCAGGACCCACTGCCCGTCTGGGTGGCGGTAGGCGGGACGCCGCAATCGGTGATTCGCGCGGGCGCGCTGGGGCTCCCGCTGACCCTTGCGATCATCGGTGGCCAGCCCGAGCGCTTCGGGCCGCTGATCGATCTCTACCGCGAGGCGTTTAGCGTCGCTGGGCATGACCCCGCCGGCGCCCGGGTCGCGATCAATACCCATGCCTTCGTCGGCGCGACCTCGCAGCGGGCGGACTCCGCGTTCGCGGCTTCCTACCTAGCGATGATGAACCGCATCGGCCGCGAGCGCGGCTGGCCGCCCTCTGGCCGGGCCCAGTACGACGCGCTTCGCTCGCCGCGCGGCGCCCTGGCCGTCGGCTCGCCGGAGGAGGTGGCGGAGAAAATCCTGTTCGAGCACGAGCTGTTCGGTATGGACCGCTACGTCGGCCAGATGAGCGTGGGCGCCGTCGCTCACCAGGATGTGATGCGCTCGATCGAGCTGTTCGGCACGGCGGTCGCGCCGGTCGTGCGGGCCGAGGTGGCGCGTCGCGAGTCCAAGCGCCGCGCCGCCTGAGCTAGTCGGCCGCCGTCGGAGCGCCGCGCCGCCTCGGAGCGCCGCGCCGCCTGAGTTAGTCGGCCGAATCCCGCCGCGCCAGCGCCTGAGCAACCAGTACGAGCACCCGCGCCGGTTCGTACACCACGTGCTGGCGCGTGGGGCGCAGGACGTCGAACCCAGCTGTCCGGTAAACGAGATCCCTGTCGTGGTCGCGCTGGAAGCCGTCGGGGCCGCCGTGGAACCCGTAGCTGTCCAGCTCGACGATCAGGCGCTGTTGTCGCCAGACGAAGTCGGGCTCGTACCGGCCGAGCTTGACGTTGGTCTCAGGCCGCGGCAAACCCGAATCGCGTATCAGCTTCAGGAACGCCCGCTCCGCTCTCGACCGGGTGATCGCTAGGGCGTCCTCGTCGCCGATCACCGCCGCCAGCCGGGCCGCGCCCGCCCGGCCGCGGTTCCGCGCGAGCACGGCCTCGACCTCGGCCGGCTTCACCACCCGCGCCCCGATCCCGTCACCCACGGCGTTGGCGAGCTCAGACGGACCGAGCGCTTGTGCGATCTCGAACAGTGCCCGCGCCGGCGTGCTGATCCAGAGTCCCTCGCGGCGCTGGATCTCGCGCCGGTCGATCGTGCGGATCCGGTGTACCCGGATCCCCCTGCGCGATCCGCAGTAGCGCCCGACCACGGAGACCTCGACGAGCGCCGGGGGGTCCTTGCGCATCCCCCACACGTAGGCGGCCGAGTGGTGGCTGATGAAGCTCCCTTTTCCGCACGCCAGCAGCGCGGCCAGTTCGAGTGCCAGCGGCGGTAGTGGCCCGGACACGACCGAATACACACCGCGAAAGACGATGTGGAGGCGGCCGTTCTTGATCCGATAGGCGATCGCCTGTCGTCCAAGTCCGACCGCCAGTAGCTGCTCGGCCGCCACGATCGTCCGCTGCGCGCCGGCGAGTTCGGCGATCGCCTGCTCTGGCCAAGCAACCATTGCCGCTAAGTACGCACTCGACGCCGCGTGCCGAGCGGGTGAGGGGTTTGCCTTGGTGGTGGCGGCAAAGTCCGCTTTCGCGCGCCGGCGCGGCGCGATTGAGGCGTTGTGGGCAATCCGGGAGACGTAGTGGCGACAGTCTGCGCCCGAAATCGCCCCCCGGAGGCGAAGCACACCCGATTTGTTGCAGTGTTGGTACGGCGGCGTGTCGAATGCCCCGCCCCGTGCCGAAATCCGCACGTCCCAGCTTCTCGAAGCCGGCGCCGGCGCGCCGAAACGCCGCGTCAGCACCCGGGCCCGGACCACCGCGGCGCCGGCGCGCCGAACGCCGCACCGACCCGCGCCACCGGGCATGATGCAGGGGCGATGCGCGTAGCCCTGTTCGCCACCTGCCTGGTCGACGCGCTCTTCCCCGGCGCCGGCAAGGCAACCGTCGAGATCCTGGAACGCCTCGGCCAGAAGGTGCACTTCCCCCTCGAGCAGACCTGCTGCGGACAGATGCACGCCAACAGCGGATACTTCGAGCCGAACCTCGTACGCCGCTACGTCGACACCTTCAACGACTACGACGCGATCGTCACGCCATCCGCATCGTGCGCCGGGGCGATCCGCCACCAGCACGCCATGATCGCGCGCGCCGCGCGGGACGAGGGACTTGCCGGCGCCGCCCAGGAGACAGCCGAGAAGACCTACGAGCTGTCGGAGTTCCTGATCGACGTGCTGCACACCGACGACGTCGGCGCGTATTTTCCCCACCGCGTCACCTACCACCCGACTTGCCACTCCCTCCGCATGCTGAAGCTGGGTGACCGCCCCCTGAGACTCCTCAGGCAGGTCCGCGGGATCGACCTGGTCGACCTCCCGAACAACGAGGAGTGCTGCGGGTTCGGCGGCACGTTCTCGATCAAGAACCCCGACGTGTCGGCGGCAATGCTGGCCGACAAGATGGAGTCGGTGATCGAGACTGGGGCCGAAGTGCTGTGCGCCGGCGATCGCTCGTGCCTCATGCACATCGGTGGCGGGCTCGAGCGGATCCGGGCAGGAGTAACGACCCTCCACCTGGCCGAGATCCTGGCCAGCACGGACGGCGAGACGGCAAATTGAGCCGCCCGAATTGGGAGACGGCAAGTTGAGTACGCCCGAACTGGGAGACGGCAAATTGAGCACGCCCGAACTGGGAGACGGCAAACTCAACACCGGCGAACTGATCTGGAGCGAGGACCCGCCGTTCCCGGAGAACGCCAAGCGCGCGGTCAACAACTCGCAACTGCGCCGCAACGTTCGCAACGCCACCGCGACGATCCGGCAGCGCCGTGCCGGGCTGGTCGCCGAGACACCCGACTGGCAAGAGCTGCGCAAGGCCGGTGCCGCGATCAAAGATGACGTCCTGCACCACCTCGACGCGTATCTCGAGGAGTTCGAGCGCAATGCGTCGAGCCGCGGCGCGACCGTGCACTGGGCGCGTGACGCCGCCGAAGCGACCAAGATCATCACGGACCTGATCGAGCAGACCGGCGAGACCGAGGTGATCAAGGTCAAGTCGATGGCCACCCAGGAGATCGGCCTCGTTGACGCGCTCCAGAACGCCGGCATCTCCGCCCACGAGACCGACCTGGCCGAGCTCATCGTTCAGCTCGCGCACGACCGGCCGAGCCACATCGTGGTGCCGGCGCTGCACCGCAACCGGGCCGAGATCCGCCGCATCTTCCTCGACCACATGCCGGACGCGCCGAGAGACCTCAGCGACGACCCCCACGCGCTGGCCGAAGCCGCTCGGCTCCACCTGCGCCGGCTCTTCTTGAGAGCCAAGGTCGCGATCAGCGGCGCCAACTTTGCGATCGCCGAGACGGGCGGCCTGCTCGTCGCCGAGTCCGAGGGCAACGGCCGCATGTGCCTGACGCTGCCCGAGACGCTGATCAGCGTGGTCGGGATCGAGAAGCTGATCCCCTCGTTCAGCGACCTCGAGGTCTTCCTCCAGCTTCTGCCCCGCTCCTCGACCGGCGAGCGCATGAACCCCTACAACTCGGTGTGGACCGGCGTGACCCCGGGAGACGGGCCCCAAGCCGTACACATCGTCCTGCTCGACAACGGCCGGACCAGAGCCCTCGCGGACGCCACCGGGCGCCAGGCGCTCCGCTGCATCCGGTGCGCGGCCTGCCTGAACGTGTGCCCGGTCTACGAGCGCACCGGCGGACACGCCTACGGCGCCACATATCCCGGTCCGATCGGCGCGATCCTCACTCCGCTCCTGGTCGGCGTCGAGCACGCCCCTCAGCTCCCCTTCGCCTCCTCGCTGTGCGGCGCGTGCTACGAGGTCTGCCCGGTGGAGATCGACATCCCGACCGTGCTCGTAAAGCTCCGCCACGATGCGGTGAAAGCTCAGCGCCACCGCGCCGAGGACGCGGCGTTCGCGGCGGCGGCCAGCGCGATGAGCTCTCGCCGACGCTGGACCGCCGCGCTCAAGGCGGCGAGGCTGATGCGGTTCGTGCGCCACAGCGCGCCGCCGCCCTTCAGCCGATGGACTCGAACCCGAGACCTACCCGCTCCCCCGGCCGAGCCGTTCCGCGACTGGTGGCGCAAGCGATGAACCACCGCAAACGATGGCCGACCGCGAGCGATGAACCCCCGCACACGATGAACGACCGCGAGCGATGAACCACCGCACACGATGAACCACCGCGAGCGATGAACCACCGAAAGCCATGAACGCCCGCGAGGAGATGCTCGGTCGCATCAAGGCGGCAATCGCCACCGCCCCGCCGCGAGCCATACCGCGCGAGTACCGCACGGCCACCGACGACGGCCTCGAGACCTTCCTCGACCGCCTCGCGCACTACGACGCCAGGACCCATGTAGTGCCGGCAGACGAACTCGAGCAGACCGTCGGCGTCATCCTCGGCGAGCGCACGATCGTCGTTCCCGCGGGCATCCCGGACGCGTGGACCCAAACCACAGGCATCCTCCACGACGACCCACCGCTCGACCACGACGCACTCGACGCGGCCGACGGCGTCCTCACTACCTGCGCGCTGGCCATCGCCCAGACCGGGACGATCGTGCTGGACGGCGGCCCGGGCATGGGACGCCGGGCCCTGACCCTTCTCCCCGACTACCACCTGTGCGTGGTCCGGGGCGATCAGCTCGTCGCCTCGGTGCCCGAGGCCATAAAGAAGCTCAGCAACCCAACGCGCCCGCTGACCTTCATCTCGGGTCCGTCGGCCACGGTCGATATCGAGATGACCAGGGTGCGCGGCGTCCACGGTCCTCGCCGGCTCGAGGTGATCTTCGTCACAGACGCACGAAGCAACCGCGCCACATAGACTCGCGCCGTGCGCACGCAGGTAGGCATCGTGGGCGGCGGGCCGGCAGGTCTGACCCTCGCGATGTTGCTCCAGCGTGAAAACATCGAGTGCGTAGTCCTCGAGGCCCGCGACCGCGCCTACGTCGAGAAGCGCGTCCGGGCCGGCCTGCTCGAGCAGAACACGGTGGACCTGCTGCGCGAGCTCGGCGTGGGCGCGCGCCTGGACCGCGAGGGACTCGAGCACAGCGGTGTCTACCTGCGCCACCACGAGACCAACCACTACGTCGACATGGCCGCCCTCACCGGTCGCCACATCACGATCTACGGGCAGCAGGAGGTGGTCAAGGACCTGACGAATGCGCTGCTCGACCGAGACGTGCCGGTCCACTTCGAAGTGGCGAACGTGGCGCTGCACGACGTCGATTCGGACAATCCTCGGATCACCTTCGAACACCAGGGCGATAAGCACGTGCTGACGTGCGACGTCATCGCCGGCTGCGACGGCTTTCACGGAGTGAGCCGCCAGACGATCGCCGAGCACATCACCGAGTACGAGTACGTCTATCCGTTCGGCTGGCTCGGCATCCTGGCCGAGGCGCCGCCCGCCACCGAAGAGCTCATCTACGCCTGGCACCCGAACGGTTTCGCCCTGCACTCGATGCGCTCTCCTAACGTCAGCCGCCTGTACCTCCAGGTGCCTGCTGACGAGGACATCGAGGAGTGGCCCGATGATCGCATCTGGGAGGAGCTCCGGACGCGGCTGGGCGACGTCAACGAGGGGAACGTGTCCGAGAAGGGCATCACCCCGATGCGCTCATTCGTGGCCGAGCCGATGCAGCATGGCCGCCTGTTCCTGGCCGGCGACGCGGCTCATATCGTTCCCCCCACCGGCGCCAAGGGCCTCAACCTCGCCGTAAACGACGTGCGGCTACTGGCGCCCGCGCTCACCGACCTGCTCAAGAGCTCCTCCCCAGAGCTCGCCGAGGGCTACACAACCGCTGCCCTGCGCCGGGTGTGGCGCGCTCAGGACTTCTCCAACTACATGACGCAGATGCTCCACGACCTGTATGGCGGCCCGTTCCAAGGACGGCTACAGTTGGCCCGGCTCGAGTACATCGCGCGCTCCGAAGCCGCGGCGCGCAGCCTGGCGGAAAACTACGTCGGGCTCCCGGCCCAGCCGGACTTCTGAGCAGGGCTGGCGCATGAAGATCGCCTATGAGCGCGGGCTTCACGAACTGGGAGACGGGCTGTATGCCTACCTCCAGCCCGACGGCGGGTGGGGCTGGAGCAACGCCGGCCTGATCACGGCCGGGGGCACCTCGCTGCTCGTCGACACGCTGTTCGACCTCGGCCTCACGCGCGACATGCTGAGCGCGATGGGCCCGATCACCGAGCACAACCCCATCGGCCAGGCCTTCAATACGCACGGCAACGGCGACCACTGGTTCGGCAACGAGCTGCTTCCCCACGGGATCCCGATCGTGGCCAGCACCCGCGCGATCGAAGACATGCGCGCGGCGCCTCCGAACACCGTCCACGTACTGTTCAACCAACTGGACCTCGGACCAGAGTTCGAGGTGTTCGCCCAAGGGAACATGCGCAAATTCGATTTTGCGTCGGTCACCGCGCGGCTGCCCACCGAGTCATTCGAGAAACAACACGATCTCGCCGTCGGGGACCGCCAGATTCAGCTCATCGAACTCGGACCAGCCCACACCTCGGGCGACGCGATCGCCTATGTGCCGGACTCGGGCACGGTGTTCACCGGCGACATCCTGTTCATCGAGGGAACACCGATGATGTGGGCCGGACCGGTCGAGAATTGGTTGACCGCCTGCGACCGGATCATCGAACTCCAGGCCCGGACGATCGTCCCTGGGCACGGCCCGGTGACCGATGAAACCGGCGTGCGCGATGTGCAGCGCTACCTGACCTATGTCCGCGATGAAGCCAAGCAGCGCTTCGACGCCGGCATGGAGGACGAAGCGGCGGCCGACGACATCGACATATCCGATTTCCGCGACTGGGGCGACCTCGAGCGGCTCGCGGCGAACGTGGCCAACCTGTACCGCGAGTTCGATCCGTCGCTGACGCCGCTGTCCCCACCCGAACTGTTTGTCAAGATGGCGCGCTGGAGCGCTCGCCACTGATACACCCGGCCGCGTATCGTGAAGCTCCACACGGACGAGAGCTATGAGGACGCCAGGAGGTGAAGTGATGGCGACACAGGCGCTGCAGGCAACCAACAGGACAATCGCGCGAGCCGCTACCACCGCAGCGGACCGCTTCGGCGAGCGCACGTCGGTGCGCTGGCGCGAGGGCGAGGAGTGGCGTGAGCGCACATTCGCCGAGGTCAGCGAGATCGTCGACGAGATCGCCCTCGGACTGGTCGAGCTCGGCGTCGAGCCCGGCGACCGGGTGGCGCTGCTTTCGAACACCCGCCCCGAATGGACGTATTCGAGCCTGGCTATCTCGCGCAGCGCGGCGGTCGTGGTGCCGATCTACCCGACCAATTCCCCGGAGGAGTGCGAGTGGGTCGTAGGCAACAGCGACTCGCGGATCGTGATCTGCGAGGACGCTGAGCAGGCAGCGAAGATAGAGCGCCTTCGCGACCGGATCGAGCACCTCGAGCACGTCATCCTGATCGAGGGGGAGGCGTCGCAGGACGCTGTATCGATCGAGCACCTCCGCGGGCGCGCCCGGGGCGGCGACCGCGCCGAGCTCGAGCGCCGCTGCGAGGGGGTCTCACCGGTGGACCCGTACACGATCATCTACACCTCGGGCACGACGGGGCCGCCCAAAGGTGTCGTGCTCAGCCACGGCAACTGCGCCTCGGTCGGGGTGATGGTCGAGGAGATCGGGTTCATCAACGATGACGACCTGAGCTATCTGTACCTGCCGCTCGCCCACGCCTTCGCCCTGACCGTCCAGCTCGCCTCGTTCGACGTGGGCACCGGGATCGTCTACTTCGGCGGCGACGCCACGCAGATCATCCCGGAGCTCATGCAGACCAAGCCGACCTACCTCCCGTCGGTGCCCCGCATCTTCGAGAAGATCTATGCACTGGCGCTGGCCATGGCACCGGACGAGCAGCAGCTACGCGAGGCAGTCAAGCTCGGAGTGGAGGTCCGCCGGCGGCGGCGCCGCGGCGAGGACGTTCCCCAGGAGATGCTCGCCGCCTTCGACCGGGCGGACGAGGCCCTGTACAAAAAGGTCCGCGACCTGTTCGGCGGCCGGATCGACAAGGCGGTCTCGGGAGCGGCTCCAATCTCGGCCGAGATCCTCGAGTTCTTCTATGCCTGTGGCGTAACTGTGCTGGAGGGCTGGGGCATGAGCGAGACCGTCGCTGTGGGCGCCGTCAACCTGCCCGACCACCTGCGTTTCGGCACCGTCGGCCGGGCCATGCCGGGCGTCGAGTTCAAAATCGCCGACGACGGTGAGATCCTCATCAAGGGGCCGAACGTGTTCCGCGAGTATTGGCGCAACCCGGAGGCAACCAAGGAGACCTTCACCGAGGACGGGTGGCTGATGACCGGTGATCTCGGCTCGCTCGACGCGGACGGCTACCTGTCGATCACCGGCCGCAAGAAGGACATCATCATCACCGCCGGGGGTAAGAACCTAACCCCGTCGAACCTCGAGAACGACCTCAAGCAGTCACGCTGGATCTCGCATGCGGTCATGTATGGCGACCGGAGGCCCTACCCCGTGGCGCTGATCACGCTCGACGCCGAGGAGATTGTGCCCTGGGCGAAGGAGCAGGGGCTACCCGAGGACATGTCCGAGCTGGTCCGTCACGACGATGTGCGTGGTCTGGTCCAGGCCGTGCTCGACCGGGCCAACGCCAAGTACGCTCAGGTCGAGCAGGTCAAGAAGTTCGCGCTGCTCGACCACGATCTCAGCCAGGAGTCGGGCGAGCTGACGCCGACGCTGAAGCTCAAGCGAAACGTGGTGAACGAGCGCTACGTGGAGGTGTTCGAGGCGCTCTACGGCAACTGACATGCGCCAGCTGACCGCGCTCGACCAGCAGTTCCTCGCTCTCGAGGACTCGCGCAACTACGGCCACGTCGGGGCCCTGTCGATCTACGAGTCGTCCACCGCGCCGAACGGCGAGCTGACGCTCCCGCGCCTCCAGAACCTGATCGCCGAGCGCCTGCCGCTCGTCCCGCCGTTTCGCTGGCGGCTGGCCGAGGTGCCCTTCAACCTCGACTACGGCTACTGGGTCGACGACCCGGACTTTGACCTCGAGTTCCACGTGCGCGAGATCGCCCTTGCCCCGCCGGGCACCGATGCCCAGTTAGCCGAGCAGGTGGCGCGGATTTACGCCCGGCCGCTAGACCGCTCGCGGCCGCTGTGGGAGCTCTACCTGATCCACGGGCTCCCGAACCACCGCGTCGCGGTCATGAGCAAGATCCATCACGCGGTGATCGACGGGATGTCGGGCGCCGAGATCATGGGGGCGCTATTCGACGCGACCCCGGAGGGACGGGAGCCGCCCCCGCCGCTGGCCGAGTCCGGCGACGCCCGCCCGAGCGACCTCGAGATGCTGGCGCGCGGGATGCTGGGGCTCCCCCGCTACCCGCTCCGGCTGATCGCCTCGGTCCCGCGAGCGCTTCCCAACATCGATGAGGTCCCGACGCTCTCGGCGATTCCCGGCTTGAAGGCCGCGGGTCGGGTCGCGTCCAGCGCGCAGCGAGCCCTGGGCGGCCGTGGAGGTGTCGTGGGGCAGGTGGACCTCACGCCACCACGGACCTCCTTCAACGGCCGCGTATCCCCGCACCGCCGTTATGCCTTCGGTCAGCTTTCCCTCGACGACGTCAGGCACCTCAAGAATTACTACGGATGCACTGTCAACGATGTGGTGGTCTCGCTCTGCGCCGGCGCCGTCCGGCGGTGGCTGATCGCGCACCACGAGCTGCCCGAAGAGCCGCTGGTGGCCCAGATCCCCGTCTCGGTGCGGCGCAGGGAGGAGCAGGGCACCTACGGCAACCGGATCCTGCTCATGACCGCGCCGCTGCACACGGACATCGAGGATCCGGTGGCGCGGTTGGTCAAGACCCACCAGGCGCTCGTCGAGATGAAGGAGCGCCACCGCGCCCTGCCGGCAGAGCTGCTTCAGGATGCCAACCAGTTCGTCCCGCCGGCCCTGTTCTCGCGGGCGGCCAGGTTGACCTTCTCGCTGAGCGCCAGCCGAGCGGGGCGGCCGGCCTGGAACCTCGTGATCTCGAACGTGCCAGGTCCGCAGTTCCCCCTGTACATGGCGGGGGCGCGAATGGAAGCCCATTACCCGATCTCGGTCATCACCGACGGGATGGGGCTGAACATCACGGTGATGAGCTACTGCGGCCGGCTCGATTTCGGGATCGTCGCCGACCGGGAGCAGATGCCTGACGTGTGGTCGCTCATCGAACGGCTGGGCGAGGCGCTCGAGGAGCTTCGACCACCATCCGCGCCGCAATCCGGGCGCAAGACGGCAGAGATCCCAGGCGATGGCTGAGCAGTTCTGCGACGTCGGCGGCGGGATCACGCTCTGCTATGAGCGCTTCGGCAGCGAGTCGGACCCGCCCATGCTGCTCATCATGGGGCTCGCGACGCAGATGATCGGCTGGCCGGAGGA
>JAFAZZ010000367.1 GCA_019239375.1 Solirubrobacterales bacterium
GTGGTCGCTGCTCTACGACGGGGCCCATCAGGGACTGTACTTCTATCCCTACAACAGCGCGGGCTCGAGCACCGAGATCTACACGGGAGCGGGCTCGTTGCCAGCCAACACGTGGGTGCAGATCACCGTGCGCTACACCGCCACCGCAACAGGCGGCGCGCAGATCTACATCAACGGACAGACCAACAGCGCCTGGGCGGTGAGCGGCAACTACACCCAGACGGCGAACCTCCAGCGCGTGCAGCTGTGGAATGACTCCACCGACACGACGTCGTTCGACGACGTCGGGGTCGCCACGCTGCCCGCAACCGTGCCGCTAGCGCCGACCGGCGTGCAGGCCGCCGCCCGCGACAGCGCTGTGGCCCTCTCCTGGACCGCGCCGACCTCCGACGGCGGGAGCGCGATCACGGGGTATCAGGTCACCCCGTACGTGAACGGCACGGCGCAGACGCCGGTCCTGACCAACTCGGCAGCGACGAGCTACGCCGTCACGGGCCTGACCAACGGGACCAGCTATACGTTCACGGTGGCGGCGATCAACAGCGTCGGGACCGGTGCCAGCTCAGCGCCTTCCGCCGCGGCTACACCGCAGGCGGCGGGCGCGCCGGGCACTCCGACCAACGTGCAGGGCACCGCGTTCGACAGCGGCGTCAACCTATCCTGGACGGCGCCCGCGTCAGACGGCGGGAACGCGATCACCGGCTACCGCATCACTCCGTACATCAACGGCGTTGCCCAGAAGCCCATCACGACCGCGTCGTCGGCCACGAGCCAGTACATCGGCGGGTTGACCAACGGCACCCCATACACGTTCACCGTCGCGGCAACGAACGCGGTCGGGACCAGCACCGATTCAAGTCCCTCGGCGGCGATCACTCCGACCGCCGCGGCGACGCGGTACACGAACGTGCTGTTTTCCGACGGATTCGAGTCCGGGTCCTTGAGCGCCTGGGATGGCACCGCGGGGAGCACTGGTACGGTTGCCGTCACCCGGGGGGCGGAGCACAGCGGAACGTACGGCGCGCGGATCACGAACACCTCGAATCAGTTCGGGATGATCGTGAAGAGCCTGACCTCGCCGCAGACGGACAGCTCGGTCAGCTTCTGGGTGCGCATCAGCGGCGGGAGTGCGGTCCAGACGCTGGCCATGGCCCGCGATCAGACCAGCGCGCACGTCATATGGCTGCTGATGTACGACGCGAACCGTCAGGGCGTCTACTTCTATCCGTACAACGGAAGCGGCGCCAGCACCGAGCTCTTCACCGGCGCGAACACCGTGCCCGCGAACACCTGGGTGCTGGTCGAGGTGCGCTACACCGCCACGGCAACGGGCGGCGCCCAGCTGTACATCAATGGACAGACCCAAACCGCCTGGGGAGTCAGCGGCGACTACAGCCAGCCGAACGGCAACCTCGCCCGCGTGCAGCTGTGGAACGATTCGCTTTCGACGACCGACTTCGACGATGTGACCATCGCCGCCGCGCCGACGGCGCCGGACGCGCCGAGCACCGTCCAAGGGACGCCGCACGACAAGTCGGTCGCGCTGACGTGGTCGGCCCCGGGCTCGACCGGCGGTAGCCCAATCACCGGCTACCAGGTGACGCCGTACATCAACGGCGCGGCCCAGACGCCGATCCTCACGAATTCGGCGTCGACCAGCTACACGGTCACCGGGCTGACCAACGGGACCGCTTACACGTTCGCCGTGGCCGCGATAAACGCGAACGGCACGGGGGCGAACTCCCCCCAGTCGGGTGCCGTGACGCCGGCCGCCCCGACCGTGCCGGCTGCGCCGACCAACGTCCAGGGGACGCCGCACAACACGACCGTGGCCGTGACGTGGACGGCGCCAGCCGACGGTGGAAGCCCGATCACCGGCTACCAGGTCACGCCGTACATCAACGGCGCGGCGCAAACCCCGATTCCGACCAACTCGACGTCGACGAGCTACACGGTCACGGGCCTGACCAACGGCACGAACTACACGTTCGCGGTCGCGGCAGTCAATGCCGTGGGCACCGGGCCGAACTCCTCGCAGTCCGCGGCCGTGGCACCGTTTGCTCCGACGCCGCCGTGGGCCCCGACCGGCCTACAGGGCACGCCCCACGACAGCTCGGTTGCGCTGTCGTGGACAGCGCCGGCATCGGACGGTGGCAGCCCGATCACGGGATACCAAGTCACGCCGTACGTGGGCGGGGTCGCCCAGACGGCAATCCTGACGAACTCGACCTCGACCAGCTACACCGTGACGAGCCTGACGAACGGGACCGCCTACACGTTCACGGTCGCCGCGATCAACACCATTGGGACCGGGACGCAATCGACCGCATCGGCCTCGATCACGCCCGCCGCGGCGGGCGCGCCAGGCGCACCAACCGCCGTGAGCGGTACTCCAGGCAACACCGCCGCGGATCTCGCCTGGACCGCGCCGGCGTCCGACGGTGGGAGTCCGATCACCAACTACCAGGTGACGCCGTACGTGAACGGAACCGCCCAGACGGCGGTCTTGACCGGCTCGACGTCGACGAGTTACAGGATCACCGGTCTGACGAACGGCACCGCCTACACGTTTACGGTGGCGGCGGTGAATGCGGTCGGAACCGGCCCTGGGTCCGCGGCGAGCGCGGCCGTCACCCCTGTTTCGAACCCCCCGAACCCGATAGTCCTGGAGAACCAGAAGGCCGGCACGACGAGTTGGCAGATCTCCACCAAGCCCGACGGAACGCCGCTGATGTCCACGAGCCACCAGATCGAGGGGTACGCCTCCGCGACGAGCGTCAACCAGGGTGGGCAGATCAGCTTCATGGTTTCCCTTTCGGCGGCGGCGCAGTTCAACATGGACATCTACCGGATGGGCTCGTATCCGACGGGCACGAATCCCGACGGGTCGTCCTGCGCACCGTCGTGCGGCGGGCGGCTCATGCAGCACATCGGCCCGCTGAACGGCACCACCCAGGCGGGATGCCCGGCCGTGTCCGATTCGAGCTCGCCTGACTACGGGATGATCGAGTGCCAATGGACGCCGAGCAGCACGATAACCGTACCGACCTCGTGGACCTCCGGTGTGTACCTGGTCAAGCTGACGCGGCTTGACGACAGCCTCCAGAGCTACATGACCTTTGTTGTGCGCAACGATTCAAGCACGGCGCAGGTCGTCTATTCGCTGGATACGAACACATGGCAGGCGTACAACCTGTGGGGTGGCGCCGGCAACAACGACGTGGGCATCAGCTTGTACGGAAGGGCGAATGATGTGACCGGTGACGGGGTGAACGGAAGCCGTGCCTACACGGTCTCATACGACCGACCCTACTGGGACGGCGGCGAGACGGATGGCGCCGGCATGGTCATGGTGTGGGACTTCCCGATGATCCGGTGGATGGAGTCGCAGGGCTACAACGTGACGTACATCACGGACACCGATCTCGAGTCGAATCAGAGCGTGCTCGCCGGTCACAAGGTGTTTGTCAACACCGGCCACGACGAGTACTACTCCGACAACATGCGAGCCAACATCACTAATGCGATCTCGTCCAAGGTGAACATGGCCTTCTTCAGTGCCAACGACTTCTTCTACCGTGTGGCGATGCAGTCAGACGCGTCGGGGACACCCCTCCGCCGCATCCACTGCGACAAGGGAGCCATCTCCGGATCGTCCTACATCACGTGGCGTGCCCTGTCACCGGCCCAGCCCGAGAACCAGATCAGCGGCCTGTTGCAGAACGGCGTCGCCAACGACGAGCCCTTCCTGGTCGGCGACGCCAGCAGCTGGATGTACGCCGGCACGGGGCTCAAGTCCTACACCGGCAACGGAACGACCGGCGTGGTGACGAGCGGCTCCGGCCAGAACGCGATTAAGGGCCTTATCGGTTACGAGTTCGACGAACGGGCGAGCAACGACCCATCCCTGTCCGCCTGGGCTTCGTTCGAGCCGGCTGGCCTCGACCAGGTTGGGCATTCGTTCGTTCCGGCCGCCGACGATGGCGGGGTGAACGCGTGGTCTGACGCTGTCGTGCGCACCGCACCGAGCGGCGCCCAGATCTTTGCTGCCGGCACGATGCAGTGGTCGTTCGGTCTGGACAACGGATATCAGGACGGATTCTGCGGTTACTGCAACCCCGGGTACGCCAACAGTGCCAGCCAGACGATCACCAAGAACATCCTTGATCGGTTCACGCAGTGAGCGCGATCCGGGTAAACAGAGCAACGTTGGCGGCCGACGCCGCGGGGAGGGCAAAGGTCAGATGAGTCCGAAGTTTCATAGCACGGTCAGATCCGGGTCGAAGCGAGGGGCGGCCACGGGGTTGCTGGTAGGGCTTGCCTTGCTGGCACTCTCCGCGGCCGGCTGCGGTGGGTCCTCGAGTATCTCCCGTACACAAGGCGCCGCGACCGTCCGTCCGACCTCCACCCCGGTGCATCGGACGATCACACCGACCAGCCGCGGCGAAATGGCTAGATTCACCGGACACGCAGGCCTGGCCTTCGGCATCTTTCATCGCTACGTCAACTCCTTGAAGGGAGAGACGCTAAAGACCCGCGCAGAGCGCAAGCGGGCGTTCGGCGAGGCCAGCGCGGCCGCGTCGGCCGCCGCGCACCAAGTGGTGCTGGCCAAGGAGAATGCCGCGCAAAGCACCGCGCTCAGGAAGCTGTTCGGGCCGTTGGCCGCTTTGCAGCCAACCCTGGGCAGCGTCGCGGCGGCCCTCGGCCGAGGACATCTCGACCCTGCGGAGGTCAGCTCAGCGAACGGTGCCATCGCGAACATCGAGCAGGCCGGCGCGGTTGGCGGAGTGAAGATCGTCGAGCGGGTGCCCGCGGCTACTCCTTCCTGAGGAGAGGGTGGCTGCGAGGTGCCGGCGGCGAACCTCGCGGAAGGTTGGAGGCCGCGCTGCGCGGGATCAGCGCCGCGGTCGCTGGGGGTGAGGCGGGCTCATGCCGGACCGTGGCGTGAGGCGGGCTAATCCCGGACCGGACGGGCGGCGTGAGGCGGGCTAATCCCGGACCATACGGGCGGCGTGCGGCGGGCTAATCCCGGACCGACCTCGATAGATCGCCTTTAACCGCACATTCGGCCGGGGGGGCGGCGGCGGGTGCGGAGTTGACCGCGAGGGTGGCGGCAAACTCCGATCTCGCTCCTCGCCGGCAGCTCGAATGAGGGGTTAGCGGCAATTGCCGGCGCCGGCTCGCCCTCCCGTGAGGCCGTGCCGGCACGGTGCCCGCGCCGGCCGGCGCTCCCGTGGCCCCGTCCCGGTGGGCTGGCCGGGACTGGCCCGATGTGAGGCCGGAAGCCGCACCCGCTACGCGCCAGGTCCCCGGAACCGCGTACTGTGCCCGCCATCACCATTGCCCTGTTCGATACCGACACGCCGCTTCGGGCGCTCCGGGAGGAGATTCGGGCCCGGCTTTCCGAGGTGCTCGAGCGCGGCGTCTACATCCTCGGCCCCGAGGTCGAGGCGTTCGAGCGCGAGTTCGCGGCCTATCTGGGAGTGCGCCACGTCGTCGGCGTCGCCAACGGCACCGATGCGATCACGATCGCCCTCAGGGCGCTCGGGGTCAAGCCCGGCGACGACGTCGTGGTGCCCGCGTTCACCTTCTACGCGTCAGCCGAGGCGATCGTCAACGCCGGTGCTCGGCCCGTCTTCTGCGACGTCGATCCGGCGACGCGCAACGTCACCAGAGAGACGGTCAGCGCCGCGCTGACTCGCGCCACCACGGCGATCGTCGCCGTGGACTTATTCGGTAGTCCGGCTCCAATACCCGAGATTCGCGAACTCGGCCTGCCCGTCCTCGAGGACGCGGCGCAGGCGGCGGGAGCCGCCCTGGGCGGCCGCCGGACGGGCTCGCTCGGCGACGCGGCCACGTTCTCGTTCTATCCGTCCAAGAACCTGGGGGCTTTCGGCGACGGCGGCGCCATCACCACCGACCAGGACGACGTAGCTGACCTGGCGCGGGCCCTGCGCTTCCACGGCTCGCGCGACAAGCGAACGTTCGAGTACGTCGGCTACAACTCGCGCTTGGACGAGGTGCAGGCGGCGGTCCTGCGGGTCACGCTGCCCCACCTCGATTCCTGGTCTGAGCGCCGGCGCGCGGCGGCGAGCGCCTATGCGGCAGCGGGCATCGAACCGTACGTCAGCCCGCCGGCCGTTCTTCCGGGCGCCGAGCCCGCCTGGCACCTGTACGTGGCCACCCATTCCCGCGCGGACGAGATGATCCGTGGCCTGGCCGAGCAGGGGATAGGGGCCCGCGGCTACTACCGCGTGCCGCTTCACCGCCAAGAGGCAATGGCGCCGTACGCACCGAGCGCCGGTGCGCTGCCGGCCACCGACGAGCTGGCGCGGACGAACCTCGCGCTGCCGATGAGTCCGGCGCTCGGGCCCGACCAGGCCGCGCAGGTCGTGGCCGCGCTCGCGGCGCTTCGCCCAGTTCTCAGCTCCAGCGCTCGATCAAGTCCTGGTCCGGCACGCGCCTGACCACGCGCGCCGGGACGCCCATGACGACGTCTCGATCGCCTACGTCGCGCGTCACCAACGCGCCGGCGGCGACGAACGCCTCCTCGCCGATGACCACGCCGGGGACGAGGACCGCGCCACCGCCGACCCGGCACGCACGCCGGAAGATCGGCCCGAGCAGCCGCTCCTCGGACCCGTGGCGTCCCATCGTGTGATCGTTGGTCGTCACCACGCCGGGGCCCAGGAACACGTAGTCCTCAACGATCGAGCCGCCTGTGACATAGACGCCGGTCTGGATCAGCACCCGCGCTCCGACCTGGGCGTCGAAGTCGACACAGGACGCCCGCCCGACGACTGAGCCGGCGCCTACCGTCGCCCGCTCGCGGACCTGAGCCTGGTCGCCGATGATCGCCTTCGTTCCGATACGCGCGCCGGCGTACACGACCGCACCGCAACATATCGTCACCTCTGGCTCGAGCACGAGCGTCCCGATCTCGGCACCGGCCGCGCTCGACCCGGCACGCAGTCGCGGTCGCTTGCCCAGAACCGCGCCATCCTCGACAACGCAGTCCGCGCCGATTTCCGTCCCCTCGTGCACCACCGCTGCGGCGCCGATCCGCACGCCGGTGCCGATCCGCGCGCCGCCGTGGATCACCGCGCCGGGGGCGATCGAGACGCCGTCGGCGACCGAGGCGTTGGGGTCGACGTGGGCATGCATAGACGCGGGAGTCTTACCCAGCAGCCTGCATCTCGTCGAGTCGGTGGCGGAGGAACGCCTGCTCGGCGGGGTTACGGGTCAACTCAAGGGCCCGAGCGTATTCATCGCGCGCCATGACATACCGCCCCAGCCGGCGCAGGAAATCCGCTCGGGCCGCGTGTAGCAGGTGGTAGCGATCGAGGCCGTCGATCTCATCGACGAGCGACAGCGCTTCGTCCAGCCGGCCGGTCTCGGCCACCGCCACCGCGTGGTTGAGCGCCACGACCGGGGAGGGGAGCATCCGCAGAAGCTGCTCGTAGAGCGCGGCGATCTGGGGCCAGTCGATCTCCTCCGTGCTCGCAGCCTCGGCGTGCAGGGCGGCGATCGCCGCCTCGACCTGGTAGCGCCCGGGGCGCTGCATGCGCAGTGCCCGGTTCAGCACCCGCACCCCTTCGGCGATCTCGGCCTGATCCCAGCGCGAGCGGTCCTGCTCGGCCAGCAGGATCAGCTCGCCTTGGGCACCGGTCCGGGCGTGCCGGCGCGAGTCTTGAAACAGCATCAGGGCAAGCAGGCCGAGCACCTCGGCCTGGTCGGGCATCATCGACGCCACCAGCCGTCCGAGCCGCACCCCCTCCGCGCACAGATCCCACCGCACCAGGTCCTCGCCGGCGGTGGCGGCATAGCCCTCGTTGAAGATGAGGTAGATGACCGTCAGGACGGCGTCGAGGCGATCGGGGAGCGCAGTGTCGGTCGGGAGATCAAAGGAGATACCGGCGTCGCGGATCTTTCGCTTGGCGCGCACCAGACGCTGGGACATCGTGGCGTCCGGCACGAGGAACGCGCGGGCGATCTCCGCAGCGGTCAGTCCGCCGACGGCCTGGAGGGTCAGGGCCACGCGTGCCTCGGTGGCCAGCGCGGGATGGCAGCACGTGAAGAGCAGGCTGAGTCGCTCATCGCCCACCTCGGTCAGGCGGTCCGGGAGCGGGTCGACGGTCTCAGTCGCCTTCTCGCCCTCGATCTCGCCAGTCTCGAGCATCCGCTCGGTGCTGTGGCGCCGGCGCAGCCGGTCGATCGCCCGGTTGCGGGCCACCGTGAACAGCCATGCCGCCGGCGAGGAGGGGGTGCCGCTGGCCGGCCAGCGTGCCACGGCCAGCGCGAACGCGTCCTGGAGTGCGTCCTCGGCCAGCTCGAAATCGCGCAGTCGGCTGACCAGCGCGGCCAGTACCTGCGCGCGATGTTCGTGAAACGCCTCTTCCGCGGCTCGGTCAGCCGCGCGTCCGTCCCCGGTTGGCATTCGGGCAAAGTTACCCTTCCGGTCGGTGATCGTCCGCCGGGCACGCGTGGCCGACGTGGGCGCGGCAGCGCTCGTGGCGGCGGCCGTGGCCGAGGAGGACTTCCTCGGCCTGCAGCCGCCGGTCGATCTCGAGGAGCGTGCGGAGCGCTTCCGGGACCTGATCGCCCGGGAGGCCATGTGGGTCCTCGAGGCGCGAGGCCAGGTAGTGGGATACGCGGCCGCACCGGAGACCACGCCCGGCGTCCTCTCGGTGGGAATGGCGATCGAGGCCACGGCGCGAGGACAGGGCGGGGGACGGGCGCTCCTGGCCGCTGTCCAGAACCACGCGCGCAGCACCGGCGCACAAAATCTCGCTCGAGGTGTGGATCGACAACGCCCGGGCAATCGCGCTCTACGCCGGGTCCGGATTTGAGGTGGAGGGCCTGCGCCGCGATCACTACCGCCGGCGAGACGGGCGCTTGCGCAGCACCCTGATCATGGCCTGGCATATAACCGGCGCGCAGGGAAGATCTGCCGTACGCGGGTAACTAACCTCTGAAGAGAGACACGACGAACGGAGCGGACGAAATGAGCAACAGACTTCGCGAGATCGAGGCCCTGGGTCAGTCGATCTGGATCGACAACATCAGCCGCCAGCTGCTCGATGACGGGGACATGCGCCGGCTGGTCGAGGAAGACGGCATCAGCGGCGTGACCTCGAACCCGACCATCTTCGAGAAGGCGATGGCGCACTCGGACCGGTACGACGACGCATTCCGCGAGACCATCAGCGAGACGCGGGATCCGCAGGAGATCTTCGAGCGGCTGGCCTACGCGGACATCCGGGACGCGGCCGACCTGCTTCGTCCGGTGTTCGAGCGCACCCACGGACAAGACGGATACGTCTCGTTCGAGGTACCGGCGTCGGTCGCCTTCGACTCCGAGAAGACGATCGAGGCTGCCCAGCGCTACAAGGCCGAGATCGATCGCCCCAACGTGCTCATCAAGGTGCCCGGCACGGGCGAGGGAGTCCAGGCCTTCGAGGCGCTGAGCGCCCTCGGCGTCAACGTCAACGTGACCCTGCTGTTCGCGGTCGAGCGCTACGAGGCAATTGCCGAAGCCTTCATCAAGGGCCTGGAGCGCCGTGCCGAAAACGGCGAGTCGATCGACAGATCAGCCTCGGTGGCGAGCTTCTTCGTCTCGCGTGTCGACGGCAAGGTGGACAAGGCGCTCGAGGGCACCGACCGTGAGGACCTGCGCGGCAAGGCTGCGGTGGCGAACGCCAAGATCGCCTATGAGTCGTTCCAGCGGATCTTCAGCGGTCCGCGTTGGGAGGCGCTGGCGGCCAAGGGCGCCCGGGTGCAGCGACCCCTGTGGGCTTCGACCTCGACCAAGAACCCCGACTACCCGGACACGCTGTACGTCGACGAGCTGATCGGCCCGGACACGGTCAACACGATGCCCGATCAGACGATCGAGGCGGCGCGGGACCACGCCACGGCCGAGCGCACGGTCGACCAGAACGTGGAGCAGGCGCACCAAACGATCAAGGACATCGAGGCGGCCGGCGTCGACGTTGAGCGGATCGTCATGCAAGAACTGGTGGACGAGGGCGTGAAGTCGTTTGCCGACTCCTACGACTCGCTGCTTCAGTCGATTGAGGAGAAGACGTCCGAGCTGGCTCACGCCGCCTAGCGAGCCGCGCGAACGCACGCATGCGCTACATAGTCGTCGGGGGCGGCATCCTCGGGCTGGCCACCGCCCGCCAGCTCGTGAGCACGCAGCCGGACGCCCACGTCATCGTGCTCGAGCGAGAGGCGGCTCTGGCCCAGCACCAGACAGCCCACAACAGCGGGGTCGTTCACGCCGGCATCTACTATGCACCCGGCTCGCTCAAGGCGCGCCTGTGCCGGCGCGGACTCACCCTGCTGCGCGATTTCTGCCGGGAGCGGGGCCTTCCCTACGACGCGTGCGGCAAGGTGGTGGTGGCGACAAACGAGCGCGAGGTCGAGCCACTAAAACGCCTTGAGGAGCGGGCGACGGCCAATGGTGTGCCGGGGCTGAGGTGGTTGGAGGCGGGCGAGCTCGCCACGGTTGAGCCGCACGTCGACGGCGTCGCCGCCCTGCATTCGCCGGAGACGGCAATCGCGGACTTCGCCGCGGTCGCCCGCGCGTATGCAGAGGACGTCACGAAGGCTGGGGGCGAGATCAGGACGGGCGTGGCGGTGGGCCGCGTGAGCGGGGCGGGAAGGAATCCGATGGTGGAGGTGAAGAACCAGTCGGCAATCGAGGCCGACAAGGTGATCGTCTGCGCGGGCCTGCAGGCGGACCGCCTGGCCATTGCCTCAGGCCAGCCGGCCGAGCCGCGCATCGTCCCGTTCCGCGGCGAGTATTGGCAACTGCGGCCCGAGCGCGCGCATCTGGTCCGCGGGCTGATCTATCCCGTTCCGGATCCCGCCCTGCCATTCCTCGGCGTTCACCTGACCCGCAAGATCGACGGCACGGTCGTGCTCGGGCCCAATGCAATCCTGGCCACGGCACGCGACGCTTACGAGCGCCGCCGCTTCGACTGGCGCGACGTCTACGACGCGCTCAGCTGGTCGGGGACGCTGCGGATGCTCCGGCGCCATTGGCGTGCCGGTCTCGGCGAGCTCATCCGATCGGCGTCCAAGCGACAATTCGTCCGCGAGGTCGCGCGGTACGTCCCCGCGGTCCAGCCAATAGACGTGCTGCCGGCGCCGGCGGGCGTGAGAGCCCAGGCGATCGACCGCGACGGCTCGCTGGTCGACGACTTCCGCCTCTCCACCCAGGGGAACGTCACCTGGGTCCGCAACGCCCCGTCGCCGGCGGCCACGTCGAGCATGGCCATCGCCGAGGAGCTCGTCACACGCGCCGGGTGAGGCGAAGCATCCTCGCGGCGATGCTGGTGGGCGCTTGCGGCGCCGCCACCGGCTGCGGAGGCGCGGCGCACACCGGGTCGCGGACGACGCCGACGCCCCCGCCGCCACCCCTGTCCAAAACCACGAGTGTTCCCCAGGCCTCGTCGACAACCGTCCGCCGGGCCTCGCCTCCCGCGCCTCGGGAGCAAGATTGGCCGACCTACCACCAGACCGGTTCGCGGGCCGGCGCCGTCGCCACCGGGCCGCCATTGGGCCGCGTCCGCCGGCTCTGGAGTGCGGCGGTGGACGGAGCGGTGTACGCCGAGCCGCTCGTCCTAGGCGGTCGGGTCATCGTCGCCACCGAGAACGACTCGGTCTACGCGTTCGACGCGGCGAACGGCGCCCGCTCCTGGTCGGTGCACCTGGCCACACCGGTACCCGGCGGCTCGCTGCCTTGCGGCAACATCGACCCATCCGGGATAACCAGCACCCCGGTGGCCGACCCACGCTCCGGCGTGATCTACCTCGTCAGCTACCGCACCGGCTTCAGGCACACCCTCGTTGCCCTGGACGTGGCCACCGGTCAGGTCAAGTGGGAACGCGGGATCGATCCGCCTGGGGGCGATGAGACGACCGAGCAGCAGCGGGCCGCTCTCGCCCTCGCCAACCACCGTGTCTACGTCGCATACGGCGGTCTTTTCGGCGACTGTGGCCGCTACCACGGCTGGGTCATCGGCGCCCCGGCGTCGGGGCCGACCGGAAACCTCGTCACCTACCAGGTGCCGAGCCAGAACGAAGGCGCGATCTGGGCGCCCTCCGGTCCCGCCGTCGATCGCGCCGGGAATCTGTTCGTCGCCACCGGCAACGGCAGCTCATCGTCGTTCGACTATGGCAACGCGGTGATCCGCCTCAGCCCGACGCTGCAACCGGTGTCGTACTTCGCGCCGCCGAACGCCGGGGCGCTGAGCACCAGCGACACCGATCTGGGCTCGACGGGCCCGGAGCTTCTCCCGGGATCGCGCGCCTTCATCATGGGCAAATCAGGCGTGGCGTATCTGTTGAACGCCGAGCACCTCGGCGGTCTCGGCAATGGACTCGCGTCGCTCAACCTCGGTGCGGCGGCCTTCGGCGGCGATGCGTACGCCGACGGCACGCTCTACGTCCCGACCGTTGCCGGGATCTATGCCCTCCAGGTGGGTGAAGACACGCTCCGAGTGCGCTGGCGGCAGACCGCCACCTCCGGCTCCCCGATCGTCGCCGGGCGCGGCCTTTGGGCGATGGCCAACGGCAACCTGTATCAGCTCGACGCCGCCACCGGCGCCGTGCGCTACAGCGTGCCGGTCGGGCAAAGCGCGCATTTCGCGACGCCGACCGCAAGTGACGGGCGCATCTACATCGCGGCCGACGGGCGCGTCCAGGCGTTCGGCTAGCCGGCGAGCTGAGGGTTGGATTGCCCCCTCGTGCCCCGTTTCGGCGGTTTCACCTGAAGTTCCCGGTGAGGTCAGGGTTGGAGCGCCCCGTGGTGCTGAGGTTCGGCGATTTCGAGGCATTGGGGACGGGTGTGACTCGAAGCGAATTGCCCCGGTCTCGGGCGCGCTCGAGCGCCCGCGCCTGAGCCTTCGCTGGGGCGAGGACGCGCTCGAGCGCCCGCGCCTGAGCCTTCGCTGGGGCGAGGACGTGTGCATGGTGCGCCACTGGCGTCGGCGAGCGGGTGCGTTGGCGCATCATGCACACCAGAGGAGCCT
>JAFAZZ010000375.1 GCA_019239375.1 Solirubrobacterales bacterium
AGCGAACATGACCGAGGTCGTGGTCACGGCGCCCGCGCGGCTGCATTTCGGCATGCTCGATCCGGCCGGAATAGGCACGCGCCGCTTCGGAGGGTTCGGCGTGGGGGTGGAGTCCCCACGCGTGGTCGTCGGGATCATGCCGCGGCCGGGGGAGGACGTGGTCGCACACGGGCGGCAGGCCGAGCGGGCCATCCTGTTCGCGCGCCGGGCGCGGGCGGCCTTCGGTCACCGGGGCGGCCTCGAAGTGCAGGTGCGCGAGTCCATCCCGCCGCACGTCGGGCTCGGCTCGGGCACCAAGCTCGCCTTGGCCATTGCGCGCGGCGTCGCCGAACTGGCCGGTGTCTCAGCCGGGCCGGTAGAGCTCGCGGAGGCGAGCGGACGGGGCGCCCGCTCCAGCGTGGGCTGCTGGACGTTCGCGGCGCCGGGCCTCGTGGTCGAGGCCGGCGTGCCTGACGGCCGCTGGATCAGCCCGGTGGTCGTCCGGCACCCGATGCCCGAGCGGTGGCGGTGTGTGCTGGCCGTGCCGGGCGGCGGCGAGGGCCTGTCCGGCGATGCCGAGGAGCGGTTCTTCGATCATCTGCACGAGCGTCCGACCGAAGAGCCGCGCGTGTCGCGGCTGCTCCTGACCGCGGTTCTCCCCGGGTTGCTGGCCGGGGACATTGCCGAGTTCGGTGCCGCGCTGAGCGAGATCCAGGGCGAGATCGGTGCCATGTTCGCCGCCCAGCAGGGCGGGGTGTTCCATCCACGTGCCGCGCCGTTCGTCGACGCGCTGATGGCGCTCGGGGTGGGCGCGGTGGGACAGAGCTCATGGGGACCCACGGTCTACGGGATCGTCGACGGCCCCGAGCGTGCCGCCGAGATAGCCGGGAGGCTGCGCGCCCTTAAAGACCGCGCCGGCGAGGTCCGCGTGGTCGACTTCGACCGCCGAGGAGCCTGGATGGCCCGCGATGGCTCGGGGCGGGCGGCCGCATGAGGCTGCTCGTGAGCGTCGTGTCGGCCGAGGAGGCGGGGCATGCGCTTGCCGGGGCCGCCGACATCATCGACGTCAAGGATCCGCGCGAGGGCCCGCTGGGCGCACCCGCCCCGCGGGTACTGTCCGAGGTGGTGCGGGTGGTCGGCGCGACCGCCCCCGTGAGCGTGGCGCTCGGCGACCTGCCGGCGCTCCCGCACACTGCGGCGTTGGCCGCCCGCGGCGCGGCGTTCAGCGGCGCCCGGTATGTCAAGGTTGGGCTCCGGCACGTACACGAACTCGACCTCGCGGTGGAGATGATGCGTGCGGTCGCTGACGCGGTGGGCCCGCAAACCGGAGTGATCGCGGTCGCGTACGCGGATGCTCAGGAGCTCGAACCCGCGGCCATCGCGCCCGCCGAACTGCCCGAGCTGGTGGAGCGGACGGCGATCGCCGGCGCGCTCATCGACACCTTCGTCAAGGACGGCCGTGGCCTGTTCGCCTGGTCCTCGGAGTCCGAGCTGGGCCGGCTGATCGCGCGTACGCGACGCGCGGGCGCGATCTTCGCAGTGGCCGGACAGCTGCGGCGCGGTGAGCTGCACCGGGTGCCGGCTGACGTCGTCGGCGTGCGGTCGGCGGTGTGCCGCGGCGGCGACCGTACCGCTGAGCTGGACGTGGAGCTTGTCGCGGCTGCGGCGGCCGAGGTGCACGGCGGCGGCGCCTCTCAGGCCGGGACGATCCGCGTCCCCCCCGCGCGGCCTCCGGGTCGGCGGACCAGCACGGTCACCCCGGTGCGGCGCACTGCCTCAGGCAGGTAGGCGTCGACCGCGCGCCCGCCGCCGAGCTCCTGGAGCGCCTGCAATTCGCCCGCCGTCAGCACGGGCACCGGCGAATCATCGGACGGCCGGCGCGTCAGCGCGCCGCCCATCGGCTTGAGCAACAGGGCTTCTTCAGCGCCGATCGATCCGGCGGCCAGCACCGCCAGGGAGTCGCTGGTCACCGCCCAGGACTCGGGTATCTCGGAGCGGCCGGCGAAGGCCGGCGCCGCCGCAAGCAGGCCGACTCCACGCGGCGCCACCAGGCGGGGGAGCAGCTCCGCCGCCGGCAAGAGCGTGGCCAGCACCATCCCGAGCTGATCCATCGCCCGCAGCGCCAGCGCGTGCGCGATGCCTTCGGGGAGACCGACCTGCGCGTCGACTGCGCGCACCGCATCGGCGAACGGACCGCCCCCCGGAACGACCAGCACCGGTCGACGGCGAGCCAGCTCGGTCGCTTCCGCGCACGCGCGGCGTAGCCCGGCGAGTCCCTCGACGCGCAGCAGCCCGCCACCGATCTTGACCACCACCGGGCGGCGCTCAGTCACGGCCGAGGACCGACAGCGCGACCGCGGCGGCCACCTCGCCGCCTTCTCCCCCGAGCGGCGTGCCTGTACCCGAATGGATCGTCAGCCCGCAGCGCTCCGCCGCCGCGCGGGCCAGGAACGCGCCTACGCCGACGGCAACCACGGCGGTGCCGCCGGGCACCCGTTTGGCGACGCGACCCAGAGCCGCGGCGATCGACGAGATCTGGGCCTCCTCGACGGCGGCGGCGATCGCCTCGACGTCGCTGTCCTCCAGCTGCTCGGGGTCAGCGCACACGACGCGCGCCAGTCGTGCGCGGACCTCGCTCGGTGTGCTACCACGGTTGTCCGGGAACGTGCACGTGCACTGCTCGCGCATCAGGTTGCCACGCAGGAGGTGCGCGTCGGCGCTGATCGCAAAGAGCTCGGAGGCCAACGGGCAGGGGCGACCGCCGATCGGCACGTGCGCGAGCAGCGCTGCGACGTTGGTCCGTAGGGCGCCCGTGTACACGAGCTCACCGGCGAGCAGCCGCCCGAGGTCAGTCCGCCCCCGAGCGGCGATCTCACCGGCCACGATCGGGATCACATCGGTGGTGGTGCCGCCGCAGTCGAGCAGGATCACATCGGGCAGCCGGCGCGCGACCAGCAGCGCCGTCGCCAGCCAGTTGGCGGCCGCGCACGACAGCGGCGCGGCCCGCGCCTCGCGCAGCCCGACCAGCTCGCCGGCCGTGGTCAGCACGCGCAATCGGCGACCGGGAAGAGCCCGCCGTGCGGCGTCCAGCACGTAGAGCACACCCTCTGGCTTGCTCGCGAACACGTCGACCAGTTCCGCGGTGGTGCTCAGGGCCACGGGGGCGCCGTCGCATCCCAGACGCGCCACGACGCCCGCGATCGCATCGGACATCGCGTCAGGCTCGCGCCAGACCTCTAACGGCTCTGAGGCGACCCGCACCCTGCCGTCGCCGTCCACCACCGCCGCCTTGGTGTTGGCGCCGCCGACGTCGAGGCCGATTACCGGACGCATCAGGGCATCATGACGCGCAGGATGCGCATTATTCCGGTCCTCGATCTCAAGGGCGGCATCGTCGTGCACGCGCGCCGCGGACAGCGTGGCGAGTATGCGCCGCTGCGAAGTCGGCTGGTCGACGGGTGTGATCCGGTGGCGATTGCCCGGGCGCTGTGCGCCCTGTGCCGGACGAGCAGCCTGTACGTGGCCGATCTCGACGCGCTGGCCGGCGAGCCGGTCAACGAGGCGGCGCTGGCCGCCCTCGGGTCGGTGGCGCGGCCGTGGGTCGACGCGGGCGCCACCACGCTCGAGCGCGCGGCGGCACTGTCCCGCGCCGGCGTGGCTCGCAACGTGGTGGGCACGGAGTCGCTGGGGGCGGGCGTCCGGGTCGCGGCGTCCACCACGCCGCCGCTCGTGCTCAGCGTCGACCTGCGCGAGGGGCGGCTGATCTCGCCGGATCCCGAGCTCGCCGGCCGTAATCCGGCCGCCGCCGCGCCGTTGGCTACGGCCCTCAGCGTGCACGAGGCGCTGGTGATCGACCTCGCGCGCGTGGGCAGCGGCGCCGGCCCGCCGGTGGAGGCGGTGGCCGAGCTCGCGGCGGCGCTGCCCGGAGTCGCGGTCTGGGCCGGTGGCGGCGTGCGCAACGACGATGACCTGCATGCGCTCGAGTCGGCCGGCGCCGCCGGGGCGCTGGTCGCCACCGCGCTGCACGAGCGCCGCCTCACGCCGTGACGAGCGCCTCGCAGGCGCTCACCACGAGCTGCGTCAGGTCCTGCTCGCAGACCGACTGGAGCGCCTGCCAGCCGGGGATCCCGTTGACCTCCAGCACCACCACCTCGCCCGCCGGCGCGCCGAGCAGGTCCACGCCGGCGACGTCCGCCTCGACCGCGGCGGCCGCGGCGAGGGCCAGGTCGCGCTCGTCCTCGCTCAGCCTCACCCCCCGCGGACGGGCGCCCCGCGCGATGTTGGCCCGCCAGGCGTCGGTCACCCGCTCCATCGCGCCGGCAACTTCGCCGGCCACCACGAGGACGCGCAGGTTTCGCCGCCCCGCCGGCGCGATGGTTCGCTGGACGTAATAGACCGTACGCTCCAGCTCCAGGGCACGGAAGACACGATGCGCCACGTCGCGGTCCTCGATGCGCACGATCCCGTTGCCCATCGCGCCGAACAGCGGCTTGACCACGACGTCCCCGCCTAGCCGGTCGAAGGCCCGCATCGCGCCGTCGTAGCGCTCGCAGACAATCGTCGGGGGCGTGGCCACGCCGGCGCGGGAGAGCGAGGCGCCGGCCCACGACTTGTCGACCGTACGCTCGATGGCACGCGGGCTGTTGACGCACCGGACGCCGCGCTCGGCCAGGACGTGCAGCACGTCCATGCGGAAGATCACCTGCTCCAGCGAGCCGCGTGGCAGCCCGCGGACGATCAGCAAGTCGAGTTCTTCGAGCGCGGGGCCATCGGGACCGACGACGTGCACATCCCCGTCGCTGTCGATCTCGGACTCGAGCCGCGTCGCGGGAATGGCCAGGACCTCGTGGCCCCGGCCGGTGAGGGCGCGGACCAGCCCCCGCGTATGCCAGCTGCCGGACGCACCGAGGACGCCCACCAGGAGCCTGCGCCTGACCCCGGTCACCCCGTGAACGAGCGCTCGAGCACCTCGGGCGCCAGGCCCCCGCCGTGGTGGGCGCGCCCAGACTCGGTACTCGTCAGCGTGACTGCTGCGGGGCTGAACAGCATCGGGTCGATGTCGTAGAAGTTCCAGTCGGCGGCGGCCAGGAGCTCTCCGAATGGCGTCCCGAACGCGTCCGAGGCCGCCGATGGAAGCCGCTGCGCAAGGTCGGCCGCCTCGTCGTCGCCTGCCTCGATCCACAGATGCACCGTCCCGCCGTACAGCACGGCGTCGTTGGTGCGCCCAATCGCGGCCGGGTCGTCGGCGGCCACGGGGGCGATCGGGCAGCACCCCCAGCCGCTGCGCACCCGGGCTGGAGCCACGCCGAGCTCGCCACCCGGCTGCCGTCGTCCGCGTCGGAGGCGTTCGGCACGCCGTTCGGCGAGCTGCTCGAGGCCGCGAACTGGAACTTCTACGACATCGACCCGATGCTGTTCAGCCCTGCTGCGGCCACGCTGACCAGCACCGAGTCCGGGCGGGCGCACCACGGCGGCGGACTGGCGCCCGAGGTGCTCGAGCGCTCGTTCACCGGTTGACGGCGACGATGGACGCTCGCGAGCTA
>JAFAZZ010000532.1 GCA_019239375.1 Solirubrobacterales bacterium
CCATGGATGTCACGCCGGTGACAACGGTCCTGCGCGACCTGTCGCTGGCCCAGCTGCTCGAGCTCGACAAGGCTGCCACCGCCGCGCTCGAACGCCTCACGCCCACGCCTGGCTCGACGGGCTGCGCGAACACGCAGCCAGGGGACGCTTCCTCGCCGCAGTCACGTCCTTCCACGTCGTCGGCCGCAAGCCCGTAGCACGCC
Organism: Solirubrobacterales bacterium; assembly: GCA_019239375.1. Lineage (GTDB taxonomy): Bacteria > Actinomycetota > Thermoleophilia > Solirubrobacterales > Solirubrobacteraceae > Palsa-465. The sequence continues at coordinate 204 of JAFAZZ010000532.1, forward strand.
CATGACCGCCGCGCCCGTCCGCGCGCCCGACGAGGAAACCGTCCGACCTCGGCCGCTGGGCGGCAACCACCGAAGAGACCGGCGAGCGCCCGCTCTGAGCGACACGGCATGACCAGCAATCGCGCTCGCGACCGCTTTATTCGGACGCATGCGGCTGCCTCGGCGGCACCTGCGTTTGCTTCGGCGGGTGCATCCAGTCGGTCGCGGCCGCTGAACCTCCCTTGCGCGCGGAAGGCGGGCAGCAACGGCGGCGGCGCGGTTGCTGTCCTCCCGGGGAACGGGGTGCTCTCGTCCGGCTTGGAGTTCGAGGGCGTTCCGGTCGGCACCAGGCCCGGGATTGTGGCGAGCCCACCATCCCGGCACGCCCGGGCCTGACGCGTCCCCTGCCGCTCCGCCAGGAGCTGCACCAGCACGAAGTCGCTGGTTCAGTGCTGCTGCGAGGACGACCGACCACGGGCGGGGCGGCGTCGCGAGAGTGCCGCATCCATTTGAAGCAGGAGCCTCGACCGAGTGCGACCATCTGGCGCGATTGCTAGCCGCCGGCGACTCGGTCAGCAAGCATCGCCGGCTACCGCTCTCTCGGCCCAGCGGGCACATGCCGAAAGCCCACGCGTTGTCGTTAAGACGACTTGCGAGCATCCGCCGCCGCCCCGGGCGGACTGCTCCATCATGACAGGAGCAGTCACGTTGCGCGCCGTCGGCTCGCTGCTCCTCAAGGCGGTGGCTGTCGGGAAAACGGTTTGCGGCTCTGGTCTGGGGGCGGCCCGTGAGCGCGCCGCCCGCGGGATCGCTTGGTGTGGTCGCCGTTCGCGGCGGGATCAGGCCGCTTGGGCGGCGATCCGGTGGTGGTGGAGGCGGAGGAGGTTGTGGGTCGCGGTGATCAGCCGCCATTCCGAGCGCACCGCCGATCTCCCTCGGCGGTGGAATCGATAGATCTGGCGGTTGAACTTCGTGTTCGCGAACACCGGCTCGACCATGCCCTGGCGCCGTCGGTAGAGATCCTTGCCGCGTTCACTGGTGAGCACACCGCGCATGAACTCATACATACCGCCAGTCCACCCAGGTCTGACACCGTTACGCTTGTGCGCGTCGGGTGGAATCAGCACCGGGATCCCACGCGCCGCCAGCCGCTGCATCTGCTCGGTATGCCAGTACCCGGCGTCAGCCAACACTACCTCGGGTGTGTCAGTAACCCCCGCGGTGACGAGCTCGGTCTCGGCGGCAAGGAGAACCGGTTCGAGATTCCCGAAGTCCGGATTGACAACGCAGATCTCCGCGGCGATCACCACGTGCTGCTCGTTGACCGCGACCTGCGCGTTATAGCCCTGCACGAACCCGCGCGCGGCGAGCATGTTCCGCGAGTCCGGGTCAGTTAGGTTGATCTCGCCTATGGGCTCCTCCGGCGCCACCCCCACGGCCGGCGGCTTTCCGAACCGCCGGCCATCGCGCATCCGGCCGCCCGCGCGGTAGGCGTAATACGCCCGGTTGGCCTCAACCTCGACCGCGAGGTCTTGCGACAGCCGCCGCTCGGCCTCCAACAACCGCGCGAGCCGCTCACGCGGGATCGCTCGCGCCTCGCGCTTGCGATGCTCATCCGTCTGCCTGCGCGCCGCCTTCAACCACCCACGCTGCCCAGAACTATGAGTCACGATCACCGCCGGATCCAACGACAACGGCACCCCCGACCCCTCCGACTCCTCCACGTCCTTGCCGGCATCAGCGTCCTGCTCGAGCCGCTCAGCCCGCTCGGCATCCAGCTGGCGCTTGGCCTCGCGCAACGCCGCCTTGCGCCCCTCC
>JAFAZZ010000219.1 GCA_019239375.1 Solirubrobacterales bacterium
CGGCCGAGCCGGTTGCGGGCCATGGGGGCGTTCTCATCGGTGGCGGCCATGGCTCCCCCTTACAGAACCAGCTTCCGCTCGGACGGCTCGAGCGAGTCGTAGTTGTAGAGCTTCTTGCCGCACACGAACTTTTGCAGCTGGGGCGGCGAGCCCAGCCCGTAGATCGAAAACTTGCGGGCGACGAACTCCGTGTCCGCCTCAGTCCATTCGCCCGGTACGCAGTCGATCCCCAACGAGGCGACCTTGCCGCCGACATAGAGCGTTCCGTCATACATCGAATCCCCGAGGCCATGGCCGGCGTCGCCGCAGATGATCTGACGGCCGCGCTGCATCATGAAGCCGGTCATCGAGCCGGCGTCTCCGAGCACGACGACCGTGCCGCCCTTCTGGTCGATCCCCGTGCGCGCGCCCACGCGACCGCGCACGACCACATCGCCGCCCCGTAACGCTGCCGCCGTCAAAGACCCGGCGTTGCCGTCGATCACGCAGACTCCGGACATCATGTTCTCGCAGGCCGACCAGCCCACCCGGCCGGTGATGTGCACCTCGGGGCCGTCGATCAGCCCGCACGCGAAGTACCCGAGGCTGCCCTCGAAGGTGATCCGGCAGCGGGCCAGGATACCCACGCCGAGCGAGTGCTTGGCACCGGGACCCCGGACCGTCACCTCGCGCACGCCGAGCTCATATACGAGCCTGCGCAGCTCGAGGTTGATCTGCCGTGTGGTCAGCTCGCGCGCGTCGAAGCTCGCCCGGCCCCCGTCGATCTGCGCCGTGCCGGGGACGCGTTCGTCCAGCTCCACCAAACCTCGGGGGTCGAAGCGCGCCGGCGGGGCTACCGTGTCCACACCATCACCTCGCTCTCGTACGGGTCGTAGGTCTCGATCTCGCGGTCGATCACCGCCCGGATGGCGATCTCCTCCGAGGCCAGCACCACCATGTCGTCGCCTTCGTAGAGAACGAGCGGCTTGGCCGCCAGCTCGTCCTTGGCCATCCCGAGCGCGTCGTCGGATACGCAGATGTAGGTGAAAACCCCGTCCAGGTCCTCGAGGCTCATGCGCATCGCTTCCTCGAGCGTGGCACCGTCCTGCATCCGCTGGGCGAGGTACACGGCAATGACCTCCGAGTCGCAGTCGGAGGCGAACCGGTGGCCGAGGCGCTCGAGGCGCCGGCGCCACTGGTGGTAGTTGGTCAGCTGCCCGTTGTGGACCACGGCGACGTCTGAGAACGGGTAAGCCCAGTAGGGGTGGGCGTTCGAGATGTCGACATCGGATTCGGTCGCCATACGGACGTGCCCGATCGCGTGCGTGCCCACGTAGCCGTCGAGCTTGTAGGCGCGGCCGACGCTCTCGGCGTCGCCGAGATCCTTGACGATCTCGAGCGCCGAGCCGGCCGATAGGACCTCGGTCCCGGGAACCGACTCCACGTAGTCGGCCAGGTGCTTGATCTCGCCGTCGTAGTCGAGCGTGGCGGCGATCGTGTAGTCGTTGATCTCGTCCACTGCGGCGAGCCGGGCGCCGGCGGCGCCGATCCGCGCCTTGACCTCCTCGCGCCGGCGACGCAGCCGATCGTCCCACTCGATGTCGCCCACCGAGGCGCCGTCGGCCAGCTTGATTCGCATGATCAACTCGTCGGCCGGACGCCGGTACAGCGCATACCCGGTCGAATCCGGCCCGCGGTGCTTCATCGACTGCAGCATGCGGGTCATGTCTGCGCCCAGCCGCTGGCCGCCGGGATGGTCAGAGGTAGGTGCATGGGGGCCGTCTCTGTAGATGATCCCGGCGATTCCGCACATAGCTCAGCCCCGGGCTACGGGAGCACCTCGAGGTACTCGCTCCGCTCCCAATCGGTGACGGCGGCCAGATAGCGCTCCCACTCGTCGCGCTTGTACCAGTCGAACACCTTGTACAGGCGACCGGGCAGCGCGCTCCTGATCAGCTCATCCGCCGCGAGCGCATTCAGCGCCGCCCCCAGGCTCTCCGGCACCCGCTCGATCTGGACCCCCTGCTGGAGCAGCTCATAGGTGTTGCCCTGCTGCGGAGGCCCGGGGTCGAGCTTGCGCCGCACGCCGTCGAGCCCGGCTTGGAGCAGCGCTGCCGTGGTCATGTACGGGTTGCACGACGAGTCGACGCCGCGGTACTCGAACCGCCCGCCGGTCGCGACGCGAACGGTTGTGGTCCGGTTCTGCCAGCCCCAGTTCTTGTAGATCGGGGCCCAGAACCCAGTGTCCCACATCCGGCAGTACGAGTTGACGGTGGGGTTGCCGATGCACATCAGCGCGCCGAAGTGCTCGAGCATCCCGCCCAGGAAGTGCCGCGCGATCTCCGACAGCTGGGCGGGGCCGTCAGGATCCTGGAACACGTTGACGTCATCCTCGTCCACCAGCGTGAAGTGGTGGTGGTGACCGTTGGCCGAGACGCCGGTGAACGGTTTGGGCATCCACGTCGGTAGCACGCCGTGCTTGCGCCCGACGGCGGCGGCCACCTGGCGGTAGGTAGTGAGGTTGTCGGCGGTCCGCACCGGCCGGTCGAAGCGGAAGTTCAGCTCGAGCTGGCCGGGGGCGTCTTCGTGGTCCCCGTAGCTCATATCCAGACCGAGCCGCTGGCCCCAGTCGACCACGTCGAGCAGCACCGGCCGCAGCTCCTCGAACTGGTGGATGTGGTAGCAGTAGGGCTTGGTCACGCCCTCGGGCTCGCCGTCCACCGGGCGCTTGAGCCACATCGTCTCAGGCTCGATCCCGATCAGGAACTGGTAGCCGAGCTCCAGCTCGAACTCATGCGCGACCCGCTTTAGGTTCTGACGACAGTCCGCGTCGAGCAGCTCTCCGGTCTCGGTGTCGTAGCAGTCGCAATACACGCGCGCCACCCGCTCGTCCCACGGCAGCACGGCAAACGTTCCGAGGTCGGCCACCGCGGCCAGCTCTGACTCCTCCGGGCCGAATCCGATGTAGTTGCCCTGGCGATCGGTGAACAAGTTGGCGGTGGCGCCGTAGACCAGCTGGTAGCCCTTCTCCGCGACCTGGGGGAAGAACGTCGAGACCACGCCCTTGCCCATCACCCGGCCGGTGACCGACACCTGCTGGAAGAACACGTACTTGATTCCCTGCTCCTCGATCCTTCGCGTGATCTGCTCGATCTGCTCACGCCGGCCGGGAGCGTTACGCGCCTCCTCGAGGGTGGCCGGCGCCGGCGCGATCCGCGGACTGGTGATGACCGTCTCGACGGTTCCGCCAAGCGGTATCGCCGTAGCGCTGGGATCACCGCCGTCGACTGCTACCGCCATCTCCACTCCTTTCTCGCGCCCTCGCGGGCGCAATGGACGGACGCCCGCATGCTCCCACGCGGACCGCCTGCATGCTCCCACGCGGCCGCGAGGCACCCGGCGACCGTTGTACAAATTCGTACAGGGCGGTTATACCAGTTGGGGTGGGCGCTGGCAAGCGCGGCCAAATCGGGCTCGGGCGATGCACTCGGTGCGAAGATGCGCGGGTGACCCTGGACCAGGCGCTGGTTGCCGGCATCCTGTCTGACGACGGATGGCCGTATGCCTCCTCGCTGCCCGTCGACTCGCGCGACCCGGGCCGCTTTCATGCCCTGTTCGGCCGGGACTCGTTGATCTTCTCGCTCCAGGTGCTCCCCGTCCGGCCCGACGTCGCTCGCGCGACCCTACGCGCGCTGGCCGGGCTGCAGGGTCAGCACGAGGATCAAGAGACCGACGAGGAGCCAGGGAAGATCGTGCACGAGTACCGTGCCCGAGCCGAACCGAGGTTCGAAGAGGCGGGGTGGCCGGTGCGCGACGGCGAGCTTCGCTACTACGGCTCGGCGGACGGCACGGCCTGGTTCCTCGTCGTGCTGGCGGCGCTTGTGGATAGCGCCATCGCGGATGAGCTTTCCGCGTGCTGGCGGGCGGCCAGCGCCTGGATCGAGCGGGCCCTCGAGCGTGGCCGCGGCCTGGTTCGCCATGGCCCGCGACAGTCCAGAGGCGGGCTCGTCCAGCAGGGCTGGCGCGACACCTCAGATCCGCTGCAGGCCTCCGGCGGCGGGATCCTCGGCGCGGACGGGCGCATGCCCGACCCGCCGCTCGCCGATGCTGACACCCAAGCGGTGACCGTGGCGGCGCTACGGGCCGCCGCCCGGTTGTCCGGAGAGGCGCGCTGGCTGTCCCTGGCCGAGCAGACGAGCGCGCGCATCGCCGCCGCATTTACGCCCGAAACGATGGCCGTGGACGGCGCCGACCGCCCGGTTCCGGGCGCAGGTTCGCAGCTCGGCTGGCTGCTGTGGGCCGACGCGCTGCCGCCGGCAGAGCGCGCCGCCTACGCCGAGCGGCTGTGTCGTCCCGACGTCCTGACCGACTTTGGCCTGCGGACGCTGTCGTCCGCGCATCCGCAGTTCTCGGCCGGCGCCTATCACCGCGGCGCGGTCTGGCCGTTTGACTCGTGGCTCGGCTGGGGAGGTCTGCGCGCCGCCGGCCGCGCCGCCGAGGCCGAACGCGTGCGCACCGGTGTGCTGGCCGCACTGAAGCGCCTGGGGGACGCGCCGGAGCTCTACGCGGTCTCGCCCGATGGTCCCAAGGGGATCCCGATCGCCAACCGGGTGCAGGCATGGACCATCGGAGCACGGTACGCGCTCGAGCAGCGCTGGGATGGACGCCTCAGGCCTTGACGGAGGCGGGAGCAAAACCGCAAAGGCCAGCATCTCGCGATTTGTCGCCACTTGCCGTGGGTAGCCCGCTAGAGACCAAGTGAAGCGCTTAAGTGTGGAGGAGGTTTCGTGCGCTTAAACCGTGCCGTGATAATGGGAATCGCGGTGGGGCTGTTGATCTGTGCGCAGGCACAGGCGGCCACGCCAGAGCTATCGACCACTAACCGTCTTCAGGACCGCCGCGAGGTGGCAGCGGGACAGCGTTCGTACGCGGAGGGCTTCGCCGACGGTCGCTTTTATGCCAACGGCTGGCACATCACCGGCGAGATGGGCGGAGTCTGGGCGCCGCCGCTGAAGCTGGTGGACGGGGTGTGGTTCGGGATCGGCAATACCTGGATCGGCCAGGCAACCAGGTTCTTCAGCGGATGGGGTTACACCCGCTATGAGCTGCCGAGCACGGGCGGGCTGAGGCTGACGCGAATCGACTTCGCACCCGATGCTCATCGTGCCGTGCTGTTCGCTCTGACGATGGCCAACCCCGGCGCAACGCGCACCGTAACCGTTCGGGTCGACGCCCACTCCGAGTTGATGGGCGCCTATCCATGGGGGTCCACCGTCGTACCGAACGCGAGCGCCAACCTCCCCGATCACGGTCGCTTCGACGGGCGGGCGCTCGTCTTCACCGACGACGGCTCGATTGGCAGCGGTGCGCCCGTGCACCACTACGCCGCGCTGGTGGCGTCGAATCGGACGCCGGCGTCGGGCACGGCGGCTGCGATGGGCGGCGGCTTCCGCGGGCCGCAGCCGGGGACGACATGCGCGGCTACTGACAGCACTTCCCTCCCCAGCGCCTGTGACGACGGCCCGTTCGGTAAAGGAACTGGCGGTCAGCTGCGCTACCGGATCAGGATCCCCGCGCACGGCTCGAGGACCCTGTGGATCGCCGTAGCCGGCTCCGATCAGGGTCTCGGCGCCGCTCGGTCCGAGCTCGCCGGCGCGTTGAATGACCCTGCGGGCGAACTGGCCACGAAGATCGGCTCCCGGCGGGCGCTGGCGGCGGACACCCACGTCTCGCTCCCGGGCGATCCGCTACTCGCGCACGCAATCGAATGGGGCAAGCAGAACCTCGCCGACCTGACCCAAACCGCGTCAAACCTCCAGATCCGCTGGACCAACCAGGGCAAGCAGTTCCCGCCGCCGCTCGGGACGGTCCCATTCGCCCGCTGGTTCGGCGCCGGGTTCCCGGATTACCCGTGGATCTTCGCCACCGACGGGGAGTACACCGCCTTCGCGGCGGTGGCGGTGGGGCAGTTCAAGACGATCGAGGATCACCTCCGCGCGCTGCGCGACATCTCCGACATCCTCAACAACCGGTCGGGCGTGGTCGTGCACGAGACGGTGTCGGACGGCTCGGTGTACTTCGGGCACGACAGCCAAACCACGGCCGCCGACGGGACCACGACCAACGACTTCAACACCGACGAGACCGTGAAGTTCCCAAGCGCGGTGGCGCTGGTGTGGCGCTGGACCGGAGACAACCGCTTCCGCGACGAGATGTACGACTTCGCGAAGCGCAACATGCACTACGTCGACGACAAGCTCGACGTCGACCGCGACGGATGGCCCGAGGGATCGGGCAATGTCGAGCGGCCCGGGATGGGGCCCGAGAAGCTCGACAACGGCGTCTACTACATGCGCGGCCTGTACGACCTGGCCGATATGGCCCGCTCCAAGGGCGACGTCGCCACAGCGACGTGGGCGACTGGGCTGGCCGACAAGCTGCGCGCGCAGTTCGAGGCCACCTGGTGGGATCCGTCGGTTCAGCAGTACGCCGACTCCCTGATCGACCCAGGCAATCAGCAGTCCTTCCAGAAGCACTGGATCGGCGTGGTCCCGATGGAGGCGGAGCTCACCATCGGCGATCAGGTGACCCCTGGCGTGGCTTCGCCTGACCACGCCGCTACCGCCCTTACCGCACGCGAGAGCTCGTGCTACAGCGGATCACGCCCCGGAAACCTCGGGCTGTTCCACACCGGGTGCGGCGGCGGCCAGGACGGCAAGGGCGACGCCGAGATCTTCTCGCTGACGACCTCGATCCAGGCCGTGGGCGAAGGAAATTACGGGCGTCTGGGACCCGGGCAGCAGCAGCGCTACACCGATGCCAACGCCGAGACGATGTTCTCGGAGCCCGCCACCGGCGGCACGCCGGACGAGCAGCCGGGCGCGATGCCGGAGATCTTCCCCTCGACGCCCTCTGATCCGACGATGACCGGCATCCCGCCCAACATCGATCGCTGCTGGACCTGCCGCTCGATGGTCATGCAGGCCTGGGGCAACTACGGCACGGTCTGGTCGGTGGTCGCCCAGCAGCTCGGCGTTCGACCGTTCCTCGGTGATGGCACGCTGCAGGTAGTGCCCCAGGTGCCGCCGGACCAGCCGAGCGTGGCCGGCCAGAACATCCGCCTGGGCGCCGGCTCGGTTGACGTGTACGCCGCCCACGCCGGCACCCGCTATGAGACCAGGCTGCTGGTCCACGGCCTCCGTCTGCGCTCGCTCCAGATCGGGCACACCCTGCCGGCCGGGACGACGCCCGCCACCGTGCTCGTCGACGGACGACCGGCGCACGACCCTGCGGTTCGGGACACGAACCGCGGGGTTGAGGTCACTGTTCCGGTGCAGGGCGGCGGACTGCACACCCTGGTCGTGACGACGGCTTAGCGATCGTTCGCTGCGCGCCGGCCGGCCTGCTCTGCCCGGAGCGGGACCGGCCGGCGCGACGAGCCGGGCCGATGGCGCTCTGGCCCATCGCGTGGCGTGGGTCATAAAACGCACTCGCTGCTGCGCGTTGCCGAGTGCATATTCACGCACGCATATCTATCCTTGTTCTGCGCGCCGCGCAATGCTATTGCGCTATGCGCAAAACTCTGGACTCGAGGAGCCGCCTTGTCCGCCCGCCTGCCAAGTTCTGTCCCCATTCTCGTGATCGGTGCCGGCGTCCACGGCCTGTCCACCGCATGGCACCTTGCCCGCGCCGGCGAGCCACCGCTGCTCCTCGATAAAACCGGGATCGGCGCCGGTGCGTCCGGAATCGCGTGCGGCGTTATCCGCAACAACTACTTCCAGCCGGCCATGTCGGAGCTGATGGCGGCTTGCGTCGAGGTGTGGGAGTCCGACCCCGCCCAGCTCCACTACCACGGCAGCGGCTATATCGCGCTCGGGCCCCCGGCGCAGGAGAGCGACTTGATTGCCGTGCACGAGCGCCAGCAGCGGATCGGCTACCCGTCGGAGCTCTGCCTCGGCGAGGAAGAGGTCGCGGCGCACATGCGCTCGCTGTACGGCGACTGGCGCGCCACCGGCCTGACCGTCTGCCTGCACGAGCGCGCCGGCGGATACGCGTTCAACCAGGAATCGATGCTCGGGCTCGCCGCCAAGGCACGCCACGCCGGTGCCCGGATCGAGACCGGCGTGGAGGTGACCGGCTTCGATCTCGACGACGCGGGCGCCGTCGCGACCGTGCGCACCAGCGCCGGCGAGATCGCCGCCGGGCAGGTGGTCGTCGCGGCCGGGCCGTGGATCCCGAGCCTCTGGGCGATGCTCGACCTGCCGGACCGGATCGATGTCCGCCAGCCCGATGGCCACGTCCAGAGCGATCTGCCGATGTGGACCTACTGGTACCTCCAGGAGGGCGAGATCGCATTCGACCCGGCGCGCTTTGTCACCGAGGACGGGCGCTCGTCAGCCGTCCTGCACGTCGATAGCGATCAGCCCCTGCGCGACGACGCCGGGCGGCTGATCACCCGCGAGCCGTGGGGCGTTTACTTCAAGCCCGACCGTCACAGCGTCCAGGGCGGAGCGCAGCCGCTCCGCCTTGGCCACGCCATCGACGTGGACCCCTACCCGACCGGCACCGTCGAGCCGGGCTTTCCTGACATGTGGTGCGCCGCGCTCTCGCACTGCCTCGGCCGGTTCCAGGGGGCGCGGCCGAGGTACCGGCAAGTCCGCTCCGGCGGCGCCGGCGCGTTCACCGTCGACAACTTCCCGGTGTTCGACTACATGCGCCCCAACGTGTTCGTGGCCGCCGACTCCAATCACGGCTACAAGATGATCGCGGTGGGGCGCGAGATCGCGCGTGTGCTGGGGGGCGAGCATTCCTCGCTGCTGCATCCGTTCCGGTTCGAGCGCTTCGCGACCGGCGACCTGCACCCGGTGTCGCACAGCCCGTACCCCTGGAGCTGATCTGGGCCGCGCTGGCGCGCGGCATCCGTGGGGCCGGTTCCGCCGGGCGTCCATGCCCGGCGGCGCGCGCGTCCGTTCCGAGGGGACTCCGCTTCAGCTCACGCGCGCCACGACCACGGGCGCTCGCGTGGGCGCGAGCGATCCCCCCGCGGGCTCCTCGGTGACCAGCACCGCCCTGACCCCGTGCAGGCTGCCCGGCACGCCAACCGCCACCGAACCGCGCGCCGTGACGCCGAACAGCGTCCCGGTCGCGGTCGGCTGGGCGTTCTGCCCGCGCTGCACCCACATCTCGTATATCCGACCCGACGGGGGCTGGGGCAAGCCCTGCGCGATCAGCTCGCCGCGGTCGCCGGCGATGCGCAGCTGGGCGGCCCCGGGAACACCGGTGACGCTCGCGTTGACCACACGCGTCTCGCTCGATCCGCCCGCAATCAGCGCCACCGCCACGATCGCAGCCGCCGCGACCGCGGCCAGCCCGCCCGCCCACGCGAGGGGGCGCCGCGTCCCCGGGCGCGCCCGCTGTCGGCGGTGCCGCCGGACGGTCTTTGGTGCGGCACGTGCCTCGCGCATGACGCGCCGGCGCAACCCGCGCGGCACCTCGTAGCGCGGGCTCGCGGCCGGGAGCGCATCGGTCACCTGCTCGAACGCCGCCACCTCTTCCTGGCACGCGGCGCAGTCAGCCACATGCCGGCGAAACTCCTCGGCTTCATTCGGCTCGAGCGCGCCGAGCACGTACGCCGCGGCATCGTCCGGGCAGTCCCGGCCGTTCGTGCCGCTCACAGCGCCACCCTTGCCGCCTCACCGAGAGCGGAGCGCATCCTGGTCAGTCCGAGTCGCATCCGACCCTTCACGGTACCGGGCGGCAGCTCGAGCATCTCGGCGATCTGGTTGTGGGTGAGCCCACCGAAGTAGGCCAGCTCGATCACCCGCCGTTGATCGGGCGGCAGCTCACCCAGGGCGCTGCGGATGCGGCGGGCGTCGTCGCGGCGCTCGACCTCGGCGTCCGTGGCTTCCCGGGCGGGCAAGCGCTCGGCGATCCCCGCATCGTGCACATCACGCGCGGCCTTCGAGCCCGCCCGGCGAAGGGCGTCGACCGCCCGGTTGTGCACTGCGCTCAACACCCACGATCTGACGCTGCCGCGCGCGCGGTCGTAGCTCGTGCCGCTGCGCCACAGCGACAGGAACGCCTCCTGGACGATGTCCTCGGCCAGGGCGCGGCGGCCGCACATCCGCAGCGCGAGCGAATATGCCGCGCCCGCGTGGCGGTCGAAGATCACCTCGAAGGCCCGCACCTCACCATCGTCGACGAGGTCCATCAGCTCCTCGTCGGCCAGGCCGCGCATGTCAACAGGACGCAGGCGGAAGGGCATGGCCCATCCTATCCCGGTCCACCGAGGGCCTGTCCCAGCTCGCGCGCCGCGCGGAGCAGCGGGTCGCGGAGCGCTTTGCGCGTCGATGCAGGCAATCGTGCCGCGGGACCCTGAAGTCCCAGGATCGCCACCAGCTCCCCTCCCCGGCCGATGACCGGCGCCGCCAGCGCGTTCAGATCGGGCTCGCGTTCGCCCACCGCCTCGGCGACGCGGGCACCGCGCACCCGCTCGAGTGCCTGATCCAACGCGGTGGCATCAGTGATCGTCCGCTCGGTGAACGCGGCCAGCTCAGTCGTCGGATCGAGCGGGAGCACATCAAATCCGAACGCCAGCATCACCTTGCCCACGGCCGTGGCGTGTGCGACGCTCGGGCGGCCCAACCGGGCCAGGCTGACCACGCTCGACGGAGACGGCACGAAGTCGACCGTGATCGCCTCGCCGCCGCCCGGAACCGACAGCGTCGCCGTCTCCCCCGTTTCCTGCACCAGCCAGGTCAGCCACGTCCTGGCCCGTTCGCGGACGTCGAGCTGGCTGAGCACGCGATCCGACAGCGCCACCACCTTCAGCCCGAGGCGGTACGGCCCACCCGGGTCGCGCTCGACGAGGCCGCCGGCCTCGAGCGTGCCCAGCAGCCGCGACGCGGTGCTCGGGTTGACCCCGATCCGCCGCGCGAGCTCGCCCACGCGGGCGCCGCCGTCGCTCTCGGCCACCGCATCGAGCAGCGCGATCGCGCGCGCGACCGACCCGACCGGCGGGCCGGTCACTCCCCGTTGTCCCGGGGGCGGCGCGAGCCGCGCGCGTTGCGGGCGTGCACGATCGGCGTGGGCCGCGTTGACTCGAGCGAGCGCATCACCGTCACGTCGAGGCCGCCGGGGGCGAACAGGTCACGCGAATAAGCGACGCGCTCGTCCCGGCCGGCGTAAATCAGCTCCTCGAGCTCGAGGACCGCGGTGGTGCGTTTGACACCCAGCAGCTTGCCGGCGCGCTCGCGCGAGCTGAGCAGCGACGGGATCACCCGCGTGCGCGCGAAGGTCACCGGGACGCCGAGGCCGATCAGGACGTCGAGCACCATCTGGCCATGCTCGAGCGCGCGGCGCAGACTGTCCTCTTCGGGCAGCGACACCTTCGGGTGGACGACGTCGAACATCACCGCCACCGGCGCGTCGTCGGCGACCAGTGTCCGCGCCACGGTCGTGGCCGGCGCGATAGGCGCCAGGCCGAGCGCCTCCCCCACCTCCGCCCCAACCGCGCGGCGCTCGATGTGGACATCGACCGAGGACAGAGCGAGGCCGCGGCGCTCGGCCAGCGACGAGTACGGCTCCAGGCGCTCGAGCCGTTCGCCGAGCGCGGCCGGCACGGTCGTGCGCCCGACGAACGTGCCACTGCCCTGCCGGCGCACGATCTCACCCCGTTCCTCCAGGCGGTGCAGCGCGCTGCGCAACGTGCCGCGCGAGACGCCCAACATCGTCGCCACCTCATGTTCGGGAGGGAGGCGGTCACCCTGCCGGTAGCGGCCGCCGGCGAGCCAGATGTGCAGCGCCTCCTCGGCGCTGTCGACCAGCGACGGGCCCCGCTGATCCGCGCCGCGAGCATCGCTGTTCACTGCTGAACGTCGCCATCGAGGGGCCACGTCTTCGCGGGCCACCTTGCGCCCTCCTCCCACGAGACTTTGAACATATTGTGGCAAGTGGTGCAGAACGCTTGTGCAATCGTCCTAGCGGGCGGTCGGTCCGCGCGGATGGGCGCGCCGAAGGCGACGCTGGAGTGGCATGGATCCACGCTGCTGCGGCGTGTGACCGGGATCGCGACCCGGTCGGTCGCCCCGGGCCCGGTTATCGTCGTGGCCGCGGCAGGACAGGATCTGCCGGCGCTGCCGGTCGGGGTCGAGGTGGTGGCGGATGCACGCGCAGGACGCGGGCCGCTTCAGGGTCTCGCTGCAGGTCTGGCCGCGGTGGACCAGCGCGCCCTCGTCGCGTACGTGGCGTCGGTCGACGTGCCGCTGCTCCATCCGGCATTTGTGCGGCGCGTGGTGAATGCGCTCGTCGCGAGCGCCGACATCGCCGTGCCGGATGTGGGCGGTCGCCGGCACGCGCTGGCCGCGGCCTATCGCGTTGAGGTGCGCACGACGGTCGAGGAACTGCTGGCCCAGGACGTGCTGGCGATGAACGCGTTGCTCGATCGCTGCCGGGTGCAGCGCTTGAGCGGCGCGGAACTGCCGGCGCTCGAATCGTTGACCAACCTCAACGAGCCCGGCGACTACGAGCGCGCGCTCGCGCTGCCGGCGCCCGAGGTGAGCGTGGATGGCTCGCCCGCGCGGGCCTGGTCGCTCGGGGCGGTGCTCCGCGGTCGCGACCGGGTCATGCTCAACGGAGTGGCGATCGATTCCGACCCTGAGCTGCCGCTGGTGAGCGGGGACGTGGTCAGTTTCTACGCGGGCTTTTAGTTGAGGGCTCGAGTCCGCGCCGCTTGCGCCCGGGCGGCGAACTCGCTCGACTGGCTCACCATCGGCCCGTCGAGTAGGTTGATCGCGACCAGGCGAGCCGCCGCCTGCGCTGCCGCCTCGGCGAGGAGCGCGCCGGCGATCGCGTCTCCGGCCAGGTTGGGGTTGCCCGCCTGGGTGATGTCCGCGGCCATCTCCGCCACCTCGGCGGCGACCTGAGCTACCTCGAGCGGAGACTGCGACGCTTCGGTGCGCGCAGCATCGACGCGGGCGGCGCGTTCCGGGTCATGTCGCGGCAGCCTCAGCGCTTCGAGCACCGGCTCGTATGCGTGCAGCTCGACCTCGGCCAGCTCGAGCGCCCGGGCGCGCAGGTCGCGGACGCGGTGTGCCAACCCTAAGTCCCCCGCGAACCTCGCCGCCATCTCGACCAGCGACGCGGCGAGGGCGGTCGCCCACGCCGTGCTGGACCCGCCGCCCGGCGCCGGCACGCGCGCTGCGACGGCGTCCAACAGCCCCTCGAATGAGCTCTCAGAAGAGTCCGATGGTCCGGCCCTCGGCGTC
>JAFAZZ010000263.1 GCA_019239375.1 Solirubrobacterales bacterium
AGGATTACGAGAGATCCGTCTACCGGGCGCTGGCCGACGATCTCCGCGCCGCCGAGATCCCGAATGGCGCGAGTCCCATCAAGTCCGCCAGTGAGGTATTCAGGATCTTCCGCGACCCCATCCGCTCGGTGGTAGAGCTGGGAGGTCTCTCGCTCGAGTCCTACATGGACTTCAACGCGAACATCTGCAGCCGGATTCACCGCCTGGTAGCGGGCCCGCCGGCACTGCGCTCGCGCCAGATGCTTGCGCTCATGGATTCAGGCGTGGTTCGGGCGCCGTACGGACCCGCGCCGGCCAGAGGCCTCGCAACCGATGCGGCCAGCGCCCGCGCGCCACGCACGCGTATCTCCTCACGTGCACTGGGCGAGCCGTATACGGACGACGTCGACGTCGTGATCCGCGGCCATCTCGAGGATCCGCGCCTTGCCGGCTCTGCGTCCGAGTTGCTCACTCGACTCTACGACCGGGGCCGCGTGACGCAGTTTCAATACGCCGATGTCGCCGTCGGCAGCGTCAACCTTACGGCGGACTCTCACCCGATCGACCGCCACGGGCGGCCTCAGTCGAACGTCTCGATGTTCGGTGTCCTGACCGAAGGCGTCCGTCACTTCACGGCGTACATCCCTTCGCCTCGCAGCCGGATGCGCGCTGTCGAGGACATCGGTGCCTGCGTGACCGAGTTCCTCGCCGGCGCCCCCGTGCGGGAGCGCTTGGCGGCCTAGCGGAATCGGCCGCTGGCCGCTGCGTCGCGCGGCGACTGGAAGACTCAGGACGTCAACCCGAAGCTAAGCCCGTCATCCCGATGCGAGGCGAGGCTCGCGCCGCCGGGATCATCACGCATCACGCTAGAGAGAGACGAGCTCAGCGGCGATCTCCACCCCCCGACTTGCCCGAGGCAGGCCGGCCGCAGCCGGCCCAGCCTCGAAGTTACGAGGTCCTCAGCCGCGAGCAATGGGAGATCCTCAAGCCGCGAGCAATGGCGCAGTGAGGCTGCCGGGCTCTTCGAGCCAGATGTCCTGCTCGATTTGCTCGATCGAGTGACCCGCGAGCAACGACCGGCACCAGATCTCGGCTGACCACAGCCGGACTCTGACGACATGGTTACCGGCCGCGAGCACGTTCTGGAACTCGCGGTTCGGGATCTGGAGAGTGTCTCGGAGGAGACCGTCGGTGAGGAAGCTCGGGTTCGCGGCTTCCTCGATCCAGGTGCGGGCGTCGAACGCCATGCCGTAGATCTTCGGTCGGTGCGCGATCGACCAGGGGAGCACACGGCGAGCCACATCGCGCAGGATCCCCTTCGACCACGGTCCGACGCGGGCCTCCAGCGGCAGGTTGAGCACCAGCTCGACCACCTCGGGCTCCAGGAATGGAACGCGAGCCTCAACTGAGACCTGCATGACGTTCTTGTCCATCCGGTTCAGCAGCCAGCACAGTGAGTAATCGAGGTGGGTGAGCAATGCAGCCTCGAGCTCACCCCGCTCGCCCTCGTGGTGGGCGTACGCGATCCTCGACTCGGGGGTGGAACCATGCCCGGTGCCCGGCGTGGACACCGGCAGCCACGTCGAGGCCGGGGGCGGGCCCACCGCCACGCGCACCAGATCACGAGTCTTGCGGAGCACGGTCGCAGGGTTGAGCGCCCGCATCGGGTCGCTGAGCAACGCCGGCTCGGCAGCGTGCACAACCCTGTCGTACCACGGCAAGAAGTCGGCTAACGCGGCGGCGTGAAGCCTGCCATACCCCCCGAACAGCTCATCCGCGCCCTCGCCCGTCAACAACACCTTCACCCCGCAGTCACGCGCGCGCTCTGCCAGCTGTGCCACCGTAACGGCGCTGGCGTTCGCGATTGGGACGCCGAAATGAACCGTCGCCGGAACGAACGCGCGCCGCCAGCTAGCCGGCGTCACATCGACCAGCTCGAGTTCGATCCCGAGCGCTTCCGCCACTCGCCGAGCGGCCAGCCCCTCATCCTTTCGCCCATCCCCGGCGAAGCTCGCTCCGAATGCCACCATGTCCGGCTTGGCCTCGACCGCCAACGCGGTAATCAAACTCGAGTCGATCCCGCCCGAGCACAGTGTTCCCACTGTCGTATCCGCCAGCAGCGACCCGTGTACCGCGTCCCGCAGGGTGGTCTCGAGCTGCGCTACCAATTCCGAGCGCGACCGACGCGCCAGTCGCGCCGCGCGCACGGGATCGACCTCGTTCGTCGGGACATGCCAGCGCCAAGTCGTGACCGCCGCGTCCTCGAGCGAGATCTCGGTAAACGACCCCGGCGGAAGGCGGGTGATCCCCTTCAGGAGCGTGCCCTGACCTCCAAGGTAAGTTCCGTTGGACAGCTCATGCCAAGCGGTATCGACGGGCTCGGAGGACGCACCCGCTGCGATCAGCGCCGCCGGCTCGCTCGCGAACCACACCCCACCATCAAACTCCGCGAAATACAGGGGCTTGATCCCGAACCGGTCACGGCAAAGCAAAAGGCGTGACCCGCGTGCGTCCAGCGCCGCGAACGCGAACTGGCCGCCCAGCTCCGACACTACGTCCGGGCCCCACCGCTCGAGCGAGAACAACAACGTCTCGGTATCGCTCGTCCCCACGAATGCCGACCCGCTCAGTCTTTCCCGCAGCACCCCATGGTTGTAGATCTCGCCGTTGTACGCCAACCACCACTCACCATCGGGATGGCGCATCGGCTGATGCCCCCGCGGGCTCAAATCAACGATCGAAAGCCGCGTATGAACCAGCCCAACATTGCCAACAACCTCGATCCCCGAATCATCGGGACCACGATGAGACATCGCATCGCGCATCGCCACCAGACGATCCCGATCCGGCTGCCCGCCCTGTCCAAGAACACAACCACCGATTCCACACATGCCCTATCAACGCCAGGCGCCACCGCGTCCTTGTGCGGCACCGGCGCACATTCAGTTGCGCGAAAGCGTCTGGCTTGGCCACACGTTCATTGAATAGTGATGCGATCGATGAGCCCGCGCGTACGCCTCTCGGAGCTCGATACCCTCGGCGGGGTCGAAACCGAAGCGCTCGTCGGGCGGCCGCCAAACGGACCTCTGTCGGCACCCGGTCCGACGACGCCGATCGGTTACCGGGGGACGCCGCTGCAGCGATTCTGCGTCCGAGTTCTCAACTACGTGACGAACTACATCGTGGCCCACGTGCCGAGCTTCACGCTTCGCCATCTGTGGTATCGGCGCGTACTGGGAATCGGGCTTGGTCGCGACGCCGGCGTATACATGGGCGCGTACGTCTGGTTTTTCGGCCCGGGTCAGATCCGCCGGGACGGCGTGTGGATCGGCCGGAACACGCGCATCAATCGCAACTGCACGCTCGATGCACGGAGCGGCCTGACGATAGGTGACAACGTGAGCATCTCTCCTGAAGTCATGATCTTGGCGGGATCCCACAACGTCAACGACAAACGATTCGTCCAGGTTCCGGGGCCGATCGCCATAGAGGATCATGTCTGGATCGGCGCACGCGCGACGATTCTCCCCGGCGTGACGCTGGGGCGCGGGTCGGTCATCGCGGCCGGTTCCGTGGTCACGAAGGACGTGCCCCCGCTGACAATCGTTGCCGGCGTTCCGGCCAGGCCCGTGGGCACTCGGGATCCGGGCGGCGCCCAATACACACTCGACGAGCCGCTCCCTCTGTTCGAGTAATCACTGACAGTAGTCCCTTGATAGATTTTTCCTGCGGCATTGCAAGGTCGATTCCGCGTGGTCAGCCCTCGCTGAGGGCGGCGGAGGAGGTGAAACATTGATGACGGGCACCCGGTTTTGGCATCCGTACGCGGACATGGGCTCGGTCCGCCACTCCGAGCTCGTGATGGACCATGCAGAGGACGTGTGGGTGTGGGATACGGACGGGAAGCGATACCTGGATGCGACCGCCGGCCTCTGGTACGCGAACGTGGGCCACGGCAGACCCGAGATTCGTGCCGCCGTCGCCGCCCAGATGGAGCGCCTCGGAGCGTATTCAGCGTTTTTTGACTTGGCCAACCGGCCGGTGCTCGAGCTCGCCGAGGCCCTCGCCGAGCGAGCGCCGATGCCGTCGAGGGTCTTCTTCGGCTCAGGCGGCAGCGACGGGATCGACACCGCGGCCAAGCTGGCCCGCCGCTACTGGTGGGAGGTCGGCGAAGGCGACCGCACCCTCCTGGTTAGTCGCACTGCTGGCTATCACGGCACGCACGGCTTCGGAACCGCGTTGGGCGGAATTGCCAGCAACCGGCACGGCTTCGGGCCTTTGACCGACACCATCCAGGTCCGCCACGACTCGCTCGAGGAGATGAATCAGGCCATCGCCCGAGTCGGTCCCGAGCGTGTCGCGGCGGTGTTTCTGGAGCCGGTGATCGGCGCCGGCGGCGTTTATCCACCCGCTCCCGGATACATCGAGGGCGTTGCCGAGCTCTGCGAGCGGACCGGGGCCCTGCTTGTGGTGGATGCGGTGATCTGCGCGTTCGGTCGGCTCGGGACGTGGTTCGGGATCGAGCGGTGGGGGGTGACGCCGGCGATGATCGTGTTCGCCAAGGGGGTGACCAGCGGCTATCTGCCGTTGGGCGGGGTGATGATCTCTGACCGGATCGCGGAGCCGTTCTGGGCAAAGCCGCGGGGCCCGATCTTCAGGCACGGCTCCACGTACGCCGGCCACCCCACGTGCTGCGCCGCCGCGCTGGCGAACATCGCGCTGCTCGAGTGCGACGGCCTGCTCGGGCGCGGGCGCGAGCAGGAGCAGGCGCTGTTCGACGTGCTCGCGCCACTTGCTGACCACGAGCTGGTGGCGGAAGTACGGGGCGGCGTGGGTACGATGGCGGCGGTCGAGCTGAGCGCCGAGGCTCTGGACCGTGAGCCGCGCGTCATTGCCTCGCTGGCCAGGAAAGTACGCGCGGCCGGGATTCTGGTGCGCCCGGGCGCTAGGGCGATCGCGGTGTCGCCGCCGCTCACGGCGGGTCCAGAGCACTTCGAGCTGATCGCACAGGGTATCGAGCACGGTTTGAACGCGCTCCAGGCAGAGGCGTTCGCCGCGCAGCGCGCGAGCGATACCCTGGCGCGAGCGTTCTGAGCCTGAAGCCGCGGCTGCCGTCATCCGGACTGAGCGCGAAGCCGCGGCTGCCGTCACCCGGCGTCGACGCGGCTCAGCGGCCCGAAGAAGCGTGCGCCGCCCGGCCGACGATCGGGGGGCCCGGCATCTCGGCGGGGATCACGACCTCGACTAGATGGGGGCCGGGATCGGAGAGGGCGTGGTCGAGGGCGCCATTGAGCTGCTCCGCGGTGTCGACCCGCTGCGATGCGATCCCGAGCCCGGTGCCAAGAGCGACGAAATCGAGATCAGGATTCCCCAGGTCGAGCTGCGCTTTCGCTTTGCCGCCGGGCTCGTCCGCGCAGATACGGGCAAACTCGATATCGAGGATCCCGTACGCGCGATTGCTGAACAGCACCACGGTGACGTTGAGCCGCTCGCGGGCCATCGTCCAGAGCGACTGGATGGTGTACAGAGCCGATCCATCGGCCTGGAGCGCGAGCACCGGCCGATCCGGACAGGCGACGGCCGCCCCGACAGCGACGGGCAGCCCCTGGCCGATCGCGCCGCCGGTCAACGTGAGCCAGTCATGCCGAGGCGCCCCCTCAGTACTCGGTGGCAAGGCGGCTCCCGAGGTGATCGCCTCGTCTGAGACGATCGCCCCTTCGGGCAGGCTCGCGCCCACCGCCTGGCAGACCTTCGCCGCCGTGAGCGGACCATCGGGCTGCGGCACCGTGGCGCGTTGTTGCAGCACGGGCTTGGCGTTCGCGGCACCCAGCGCCTCCACCAACTCCTCGAGGCACCTAACCACGTCGGACCCGGGAGGCGAGAGCTCGAGGACGTCGCAACCATCTGGAACCAGAGAGCTCCTCTTGCCAGGGTAGGCGAAGAACGAGACGGGCGGCTTCGCGTCGCCCAGGATCAGATGCTCCACCCCCTCGAGCTGCATCGACGCGAGCTCGGGCCAGTACATGAGCCTCTCTACGGGCGGCAGGCCGGCGCCGCGCTCCAGGCGGGCGGGGAACATCTCGGCGAGCAGCTTTGTCCCGGTGGCCGCTGCGATCCGCGCGGCGGCGACGAGCCCGCGCTCACGGAGCGCTCTACCACCTAGGAGAATGCCGGTGCGCCGGCCGCTCCGGAGGGCCGCTGCGGCCGCCTCGATGACGACTCCAGACGCAGCTGGCGGAGCAGTGGGCTCCGGTGGCGACGGCGCCCGCGCACCTTCTTGCCAGGACACGTCTGCCGGCACGATAAGCGTCGCCACCTGACCGGGCGGTCCGACGGCGGCGCTTAGCGCCTCGACTGCGTCGCCGGCCAGTTGTTCGGTGTTACTCGCCGTCCGCACCCACGTCGACACGTTGCGGGCGATCGTCTCGATGTCGGATTGCAGCGGGGCGTCGTGTTGGGTGTGGTAGGTCGCGTGATCGCCGACGATGTTGACCACCGGCACCCTGGCGCGGCGCGCGTTGTGGAGGTTCGCCAGCCCGTTGCCAAGTCCCGGTCCCAGGTGCAGCAGGGTCGCCCCGGGGCTGTCCGCCATGCGCGCATAGCCATCGGCAGCCCCGGTCGCGACCCCCTCGAACAAGGTCAGGACGGCTCGCATCTCCGGCACCGACTCCAGCGCTGCGACGAAGTGGATCTCCGACGTCCCCGGGTTCGTAAAGCAGGTTGTGACACCCGCGTCGACGAGCGTGCGGATCAGGGCAAGGGCGCCGTTCGGCATCAGCGGCGTCGACGGACGAGCTCGGGCAACATTCGCCACCCTAGCGCAGCGCGCTCGATGGTCACATGCGCGCGCCGACCGCAGCGCGCCGGACTCGAACGGCGTAGATGAGGCCCGAGCCGAGGAACAACACGACCGAGATCATCAGCCAGTTGCGCAGGTAGCCCTCGAGGTGGTGACCGCTGGCCTGGAAATAGCCGGCGTCGGCCTTTCCCGAGATGAGTGGTGCATAGATGATCAGCAGCAGCCCCGAGATCAGCGCCGGCGCGCGAATATGGTTGATGACCGGCACCCTCGCGGACCGGGGCCCGGGCAGCCGCGCGAGCGTCGCGCGCGTCACCCGGTCCAGTCCAGAGTAGGCGGGCAGGAAGATGAGATCGTGGGCGATGACGAACCCCACGTACAGGACAATCAGCTTGGCCAGGCTCGCGCCGCTGGCGATCCGGTCGATCGCGAAGGCGGCGATGGCCAACACGACAAGATGCCCCGCCAGGTGCAGCGGACTCGCGCCGTAACGGTGGCGGAACCGGCCGAGAATCCAGGCTCTTCTCACGCCGCCTCGAATCTGAGCTCGTGCACCCACTTGGTGTTGTGCAGCCCGGGCGCGCCGGGAACGATGACCCGCGCCGGATAGCCGTGGTCGGGCGACAGATCAGCGCCGTTGACCCGCAGGGCCAGCAGCGCCCGGTGGTCGCTCCACTGCTCGTGGGCCAGGCTGGCTTGGCTGTTCGGGCCGACCGTCTCGAGCGACACCGCGCGGAGGATCGCCCCCGAGGACGCTCCGACCAACCTGGCCAGGTCGATCAGACGCACGCCCGTCCAGTGCTGGGTTGTCGACCATCCCTCGGTACAGCTGATCGTCAGTGTCTCGGTGGCCTGCGCCATGGCCAGCAAGCGCTGACGGCTGAGCGCGATGGTCGTTGCCCCCGCCACGATAACCCGCCAGCGCGGCCCGGTCATCGCCGGCGTGATCTGCGCCGAGGCGGCAGTGTGGTTCACCTGGAAGTCGTTGGGGCCGGTTCCGAACTGGCGGCCACGAGGCGCCATCGGTGCGAGCCGGCGAAACGGGCCGCCGATCGACTGGCCGGCCTGCACGGCGAAGATCGTCAGCGATGCCCCGCCGACCATTGCCAGTAAGCCGCGACGGCTGATCGTCGGGTCAGCCGGATTGACCGGCGCGAGCTCGCTGGATTCCGGCGGCTCGGGCTTGGTCTCTCGCAGGCCGGCGCGCAACGGCTTTAGAGCGCCGCGTTCTCGGTAGGCGCGGCGCACCACCGGGAACTTGATGCACGCGTGGAGGACGAACACCGTGCCGAACACCCACGCTCCGTAGTAGTGGACCGGGTAGAAATTGACCCCCAAGGGCGAATAGTCCTCGATCGCGAAGATGCCGGTGAGGAACTCGACCAGCACGCTGCCGACGAGCAGCAGCAGCGAGAGCCGCTCGAGCATGCCGTCGAGGCTCCGGATGGTGGGCCACTTGAACAACTTGGGAATCACCGACCACAGCTTGGCCAGCACCAGCGGGAGCGTCATCAGGCCAAGCGTGATGTGCGCGCCCTGCGTGACTGCGTAGTCCCAGGAGGGCCACGACTGCGGGAACTGGAACAACACCGGGATGTCGAACGCCGGATCAATCGTCGCATTGCCGACGAGCTCTGGGTGGTACTCCCAGTGCGAGATGAAGCCGGTGAGCGCGATCACCGTGATGGCCGGCACCAGCAGCACGCCGAGGAACGACGTCAGCCACGGCCCGCGAAGGGGGCTGCGCCAGAAGTCGGAGCGAAACGGGCGCGTCGGGGGCCGCCTGGGTTCAGGGCGTGCCGCCGGTACGGGGCGCGGCGGCAACTTAGTCGCTGACAAGACCCACGCCCAGTCTCATGCCCATTGAACGCCGCGCCGGTCTGACTTTTTCCGCGTCCGTCGGTCCGCGGAGGTGCCGCAAGCGAGATACTTACGCAGCGAGCCCCGAGCCGAACTGCTCGCGCAGCGCGGTCTTCTTGAACTTGCCCGTCGCGGTGCGCGGGATCGCTCGAACGAATTCGATCCTCTCGGGCAGCTGCCATTTGGCGAACTCGATCGAAAGGTGCCGGCGTAGCTCCTCGGGGGTCGCCTGCATCCCGTCGCGCAGGACGACCGCGGCGAGCGGACGCTCGCCCCAGCGATCGTCCGGGACCGCGATCACCGCTGCCTCGGCGACGGAACGATGCGCCATCAGCCGGTTCTCGAGGTCGACCGAGGAGATCCATTCACCGCCCGACTTGACGAGGTCCTTGGAGCGGTCACAGATCCGAATGCAGCCGCGGGGATCGATCCGCACGATGTCCCCGGTCCGGAACCAGCCGTCTGCGGTGAACTTGTCGGCGTCGGTCCCGTCGTGATAGCCGGCCACGACCCACGGCCCGCGTACCTCGAGTTCTCCCATCGCCCGGTCATCCCAGGGAACCAGCTCGCCGTCTTCGTCCCTTGCGCGCAGCTCGACGAATGGGACAGGCACCCCCTGGCGGGCGAGGTACTCATGCTGCGCGTCGCGCGGAGCGGCGTCGAGTTCGCTGGGCAGCAGGCACATCGTGCCGACCGGGGAGGTCTCGGTCATGCCCCAGCCCTGAACAACCGTGACGCCGTGCCGATCCAGGCCTTCGAGCAGGCTGACCGGCAGCGCGGCGCCGCCGAGGCTCACGCGCTGAAGCGCGCTGAGGTCCCAGCGGTCGGGCTCGGCGTCGAGCGCCTCGAGGACCGACATCCAGACCGTCGGGACACCGGCCGTGAAGGTCACTCGCTCGCTTTCCAGCAGGTCGAGGATGCTCACCGGATCAAGCCGGGGGCCGGGCAGGACGATCGAGGCGCCGGCCAGCGCGGCGGTAAACGGCAAACCCCAGGCATTGACGTGGAACATCGGGACCGCCGGCAAGATCACGTCGCGCGCGCTGATGCCATGCACGTCGGGCATCGCCGCGACAAGCGAGTGCAGGACGAGCGCGCGGTGGGAGTAGACGACTCCCTTTGGACGACCCGTGGTGCCCGACGTGTAGCACATCACCGCGGCTCGGCGCTCGCCGATCGGCGGCCAGTCGAGCGCCCGCGCCGAGGCGATCAGCGACTCGTACTCCAGCGAGCCAACCGGGTGTGCCCCGGAGCGGGAGACGACGATCACGTGCTTGAACGCCCAGCCCACCGACTCGAGCACGCCGAGCAGCGATTCGTCCACGACGATCACGCGGTCCGCGGCGTGGGCGGCGATGTAGGTCAGGTCATCCGGAGGCAGGCGCGGGTTGAGGGTGTGGATCACGGCTCCCATCAGCGGCACCGCGTAGTAGAGCTCCAGATGCTCTGCCTGGTTCCAGAGCAGGGTCGCCACGCGCTCACCGATCCCAACCCCTAGAGCGCTAAGTGCGGCGGCCAGCCGCCGGGCCCGCCTCACGCAGTCGCCCATGGTCGTGCGCTCGAGTGAGCCGTCGGGGCGACGAGACACCACCGGGCGCGTAGGGCTGAGCCGCTCGGCTCGCTCCACGAGTGTCGTCAGCGTCAGCTGGAAGTCATCCATCATCAGCCCGGTTAGCAGGTTGTCGGTCATCCCTGGCTCCTCAGTAGGGCGAGGGGCAGAGGGCGGCCTCGCCGAGCCACCCTCGGCCTAGGCGGCAACGAGATGCGGCGCCGCCGGCCGGGTGCAGGGCGTCGAGTCGAGCAGGGTGAGCTCCCGCTGGATGGTCCGGCGGCCACGGTGGTGCAGACCGTGGATGGAGCTCTCGGTCCGGCCCAGGCGCTCGGCGATCTCAGCCGGCGTCAGCCCGACGATGTGGCGCAGCACTACGACTTCTCGCTGCTCGTCCGGCAGGGCGGCCAATGCCGCTCGTACTGTCTCGGCATGGTCGAGATCCATTCCCGCGCTCGAGGCCGGATCCAGCACGGTCTCCGTCGGTGTCAGGCGGTTCGCCCGCAGATGGTCGATGGCCACATTGCGGGCCAAGCGCAGAAGCCAGGCGAAGAACGGGACCCCACGATCGTCGTACTTGACAAGCGACGTCATCAGCTTGGCGAACACGTGCTGGGTAACGTCCTCGGCCTCATGGTCGTCGCGCACGATCGACCGGACATAGCCGTAGATGTTGTGGGAATACGTGATGTAGAGGAACCGCAGCGCCTCTTGATCGCCCTCCTTTGCCCGCGCGACCGCGAGGCGAGTCTTCTCACGCGTCTCGGGCGCGTCATCGAGCGCTGCCCGCGCCCGGAATCCCACCGTGCCACTTGCTCCGGCTAATGCTTCCTTGATCAACGTTCTGCCCCTCTGCGACGAGTTGTCTTGGCGAGCGAGGCCGAAGACCCGGCGCCGCGATCGAAGCGGCGATGCGGCCCCTATGCCCCCACTCGCTCCTTGCCCCTCCAAGCGCCTTCCCGGCGGCTTGGATTTCCTGTGCGGCGAAGTCTCGTTGCCGCCAGGGGGCGGGTCAATGAACGGCGGGACCCATTCTGCGTTCAAGCGAGTGAACGCCGCCCGAGCCGAGCAAAGCAGCGAAAGCTCTGATCTCGGACAAAACCCTAAAGTCTCGGCTTGTCACGGCCGATAAAAGGTCCGTGGCTTGTGGCGCGTTGATGACGTATGATGAGGCGTAGCCAGGGATTCGTGATGAAACCCTTGGGGGCAACATGGGGCAATCTGACGCAACCTCCGAGGCGCGGGGAAGCGCTTCGGCCAAAAACCGGTCGTTAAGCAGCCTGGGCAGCACATTTGGCGGCGCCTTCGGAGCCGGCAACAGCCTGCGCACTTTGTCCGCCATCGGGCTTGGCGGGCTCGCCCTGTCGGCCCCGATGCTGCTCCGGTCGGTGGCGATCAACGCGCCGACCCTGCGCGCGGCGCTCGAGATGATGATGACGCTGTTCGCCATCGCCGCAGCATGGCTCCTGCGGGCCCAGTTCGCCTCTTCGCGGCGGCTCCGGGACCTGCTCCTTCTCGCAGCGACCCTGGTCCTGGGGCTGATCAACTTCGCCGTGGCCGCGCTACCGGCTGCGCTGGATCTGCGCCACGGCGCCTACTTCGCGGCCGCCCAGCTCTGGGGCCGACTCTTCGTCGGCGCGATGTTCGCGCTCGCCGCGTGTGTGCCGTCCAGGTCGCTCGTCTCCGGGCGAGGACGTCCGGTGGCGTTGACCCTCGGCCTGAGCCTGGTTGGCCTGTCGGTCGTCGCTCTCGGCGGGTTCTCCGGCGGCCGCCGCCGTCCGTCGAACAGCCTCGCCGTGATGGGCGGCCACCCGATGCTCGTCGCTCTCGTGGTCCTGGCCACAGCGCTTCTCGCCTACGCGGCGATCGGCTTCGTTCAGCGCCAGAGGACGGAGAAGGGCGACGTGGCCGCGCTGCAAGCGCTCGCGATGATGCTGCTGGCCGGCGGCAGCTTGGCCAGCCTGCTGGCCGGCTCGCTCGCCGAGGGCCGCATCAGCGCCGCCGAAGTCCTGAGCGCGCTGAGCTTCGGGCTGATCCTGGCGACGGCGATTATCCAGGAGCGACAAGTCCATGCCAGGCTCTCGAAGGCCACCGCGCTCGCAGAGCGGCGGCGAATCGCCCGCGACCTGCACGACGGGATCGCCCAGGATCTGGCCTTCATCGCCGCCCACGGCCATCGCTTCGTCGAGGAGCTCGGCGACGACCATCCGGTGGTGGTGGCGGCGAAGCGCGCTCTGGCCCTCTCGCGCTCCACGATCTCCGAGCTGTCTGATCCAGACGGCGCGACCACGCATGAGGCACTTGAGGCGGTTGCCCAGGAGCTTCGGGAGCGCTTCGGCATCTCGATCGCGGTCAACTGCCAACTCGACCGAGACCTCGCGGCTCACGAACGCGAGCACGTGACGAGGATCGCCCGCGAGGCGATCGCCAACGCGGCGAGGCACGGTCGAGCGCGAAACGTGATCGTCTCGCTGCGCCAGAGCGACACCAGGATCGCTCTGCGTGTGGTCGACGACGGGTGCGGTATCGCCGGGGTCGATCTCGTTCCGGGTCCGGAGGGGTTCGGGCTGCGGAGCATGCGCGAGCGCGCCGCCGCGCTTGGTGGACAGCTGAGGGTGCACCAGCCGCGCCGGGGCGGGACCGAACTGGAAGTCGTGCTGCCGTGAGCAATCTGCCGCGTCTGCTGATCGTGGACATGGCGCCCATGCGCCTGGGCATCCGCATGGCCCTGAACGGCGACGTCGATG
Source organism: Solirubrobacterales bacterium (assembly GCA_019239375.1). Classification (GTDB taxonomy): domain Bacteria; phylum Actinomycetota; class Thermoleophilia; order Solirubrobacterales; family Solirubrobacteraceae; genus Palsa-465. The sequence goes on from JAFAZZ010000263.1 coordinate 12,935, forward strand.
TGTGTGGCGAGGCGGAGGACGCCGAGCGGGCGATCCGCGCGGCGAAGCGGGAGCAGCCAGACCTGTGTCTGATCGGGGAGGACATCGCCGGGGACGGGGTCGCGGTCATTCGGGGAGTCACTCGCGCCGCGCCGGGGTGTGCCGTCGTGGTCCTGGGTCACGGGCACGACGCTGACCGTCTGCTGGAGTGCGTGCGGGCAGGCGCCGTCGGATACGTGCCGGGGGTGCTCGACGCCGACCGGTTGAAGCGAGTCATCCAGGCGGCCGCCGCCAACGAGGCTGTCGTTCCCCGTTCGATGGTTCTCGAGCTGTTGCTCGAGCTGCGAGGCGGCGGCGGTGGAGCGGACGCTCTAACCGCGCGCGAGTCGCAGGTGCTGGGCATGCTGCGCCGAGGTCATCGCACCGCCGACATCGCTGACCGGCTCGCGATCGCGCCGGTGACCGTCCGCCGGCACATCTCTGAGCTTGTGCGCAAGCTGGGCGTCGAGAACCGAGCCGCCCTGGCGCCCGGGGCCCGAGCCGGCGCTGGCGCGTACGCCGCGCAGGAAACCTGAACGGCGCACGGCCGTACGCCGTGCAGGAAGCCTGAACGGCGCTGGTCCGTACGCCGTGCAGGAAACCTGAACGGCTCCGGGGCCGCGCGGCTTATTGCCGCCGGGCGGCTAACAGGACACCATAGTCCCGGTCCAACTCTGCCGAGGATGACGCAGCCCCGGGATGACATCCAGCCAGCCCTCGCCCACCTTGAAGTCGCGCTCGAAGCTAGCTGCGCGACTCTGGTAGCGCTTGAGGCCATCAAAGCCGAGGTGCGGGATGCCCCGCTCGTTGAGGCGCAGCTGGACGACGCGATCGCCTCCCTGCGTGAGGCGATCGCGGCCATCCGCGCCGTCCACGGGGCCAATGCCGCCGCGCTCGCACTGGGCTTCGTGCTCGAGGCCGATGAAGGCTGGGCGCAGGCACGTTCCGGCCAGCGCCGGGCGCGCCGGCGTCAGTGGAGGCCGCGGCGGACTGCGTAGATGGCGGCCTGGATGCGACTCGGGAGCCCGAGCTTGGCGAGGATGTTCGAGACGTGGTTCTTCGCCGTACGCGGGCTGATGCCGAGCTCGCGCGCGATCTCGGCGTTCTCCATCCCGCGCGCGATCAGCCGCAGCACCTCGCGCTCGCGTGCGGAGAGTTCGTCGACGAGGTCGGGATCCGGTTGCCCGTCGAGGCGGTTACGCCGGACGCGCCCCAGGACGACCTCGGCGGCGCGCGGCGACAGCCACGCGACCCCGTTGGCCGCGGCGCGCACAGCCAGCACCAGCGCGTCGATGGGAGTGTCCTTGGTCAGGAACCCGGAGGCGCCGGCCTCGACCACGGCGGCGACGTCGGCCTCGTCGGAGACGACGGTCAGCGCGACGATACGGGTCGCCGGGTGGCGCTCGAGGATCTCCCGGGTGGCTGCGGGGCCTTCCAGATCCGGCATCCGGACATCCATCAGCACGACGTCGGGTTGGAGTTCGCCCGCGAGGCGCACGGCCATGCGGCCCCCAGAGGCCTGCGCCACCACCTCGATACCGGGCTGGGCGGACAGCAGCGACGACAGACCCGCACGGAACAGGTCGTGATCGTCGACCACCAGGACGCGGATCACGCCCTCGTCCCAGGCGCCCCGGCCGTCGGTCGACGGGGACTCAGTCATATCGATCTCATCGGTTGTTGCGCCCCTTGCGTGCGGCCCGCCGCAGCCTCATCACGCGATAGCCCTACACAAATGCCCGGCGCGGAGTATAGCTCCTACTCCACACGTTCATCGCCTTGAACGATCCATGGGCGCGTCGACCTATTCCGGAGGCGCGCTCCGGCTGCCATAACTCTTCCTGCACGGATTAATGGCAAGGAAGGGATATGGAGGCACCACCAGTTGGGGCGCGGCGCGGGGGCAACGTGCGTTTCGTCGCCCTCGACCTACAGCACGCTCACATCGAGCGTGAGCTGACAGAAGCATTTAGTCGCCTGCTCGGCTCGAGCGCCTTCACGCTCGGCGTCGAGGTGGAGCAGTTCGAAGCCGAGTTCGCCGCCTACTCGCAGGCTCGGCACTGCGTGGGCGTCGCCTCGGGGACGGCGGCCTTGTCGCTCATGCTCGAGGCGTACGGCATCGGTCCCGGCGATGAGGTGATCGTCCCAGCGCACACGTTCATTGCCTCGGCGCTCGCGGTCAACCACGTCGGCGCGACGCCCGTCCTGTGCGACGTGCTCGATGCAACCGGGTTGGTCGACCCGGACGCGGCCCGGGCGCTCGTCGGACCGCGCACCGCAGCGATTCTGGCCGTCCATCTTTATGGGCAGGCCTGCGACATGGATGCGATCCAGGCCTTGGCCGGGCCACACAACCTACTCGTGCTCGAGGACGCTGCCCAGGCGCACGGCGCGACCTACCACGGTCGCCGCACGGGGTCGCTAGGCGACGCCGCCGCGTTCTCGTTCTATCCGAGCAAGAACTTGGGGGCGCTCGGCGACGGCGGTGCGATCTGCACCGACGACGACGTGCTCGCGTCCCGGATCCGCCGGCTGCGGAACCTCGGACAACGGACCAAGGGAGAGCATGTCGAGCTCGGCTACAACGAGCGGCTCGACGGACTCCAGGCCGCACTGCTGCGGGTCAAGCTGGGCCACCTCGACGAGTGGAATTCGGCACGTCAGTCCCGTGCGGCGCTGTATCGCAAGCTGCTCGAGCCGGGCGTGAGGCTGGTCGAGGAGCGGCCCGAGAGCCCGTCGGTGCATCACCTGTTCCCGGCTCGCTTCGAAGACCGCGACGCTGTCGCGAGGATGCTCGCCGCGCTCGGGATCGAAACCGGCGTCCACTACAGCCCTGCCGTCCAAGCCCACCCGGCGTGGAAGAACGGGCAGCTGCGCCACGGTGAGGTTCCGCACGCGGACGCCTGGGCGGCCGAGGAGCTGTCGCTGCCCATGCACCCGGACCTCAGGCCGCATGACGTGGAACGCGTCGCCCAGGCGGTGCACGCGGCTGTCTCTGTTCCGACCGCACGATCAGGAGTGAACCGATGCTGAACCCGGCCGTGGCCATCACAGATGCGAGGGAGGCCGTCGGACCGCAGCCCGTGGGGATTGCGGTCGTGGGCCTCGGCTACTGGGGTCCGAACCTCCTGCGCGTCCTCGGCGACAACCTGGACGCCGAGGTCCGCTGGATCTGCGACCTCGACACCGAGCGGCTGGGCAAGTACCGACGTCGACATCCCGAGGCCCGTGTCACCACTCGGATCGCCCGGGTGCTAGCCGACCCGGCCGTCGATGCCGTGATCATCGCCACGCCGGTGCACACGCACTACCACCTCGCCGACCAGGCGCTGCGCGCGGGTAAGCACGTGTTCGTCGAGAAGCCGCTCGCGCCATCGACCGAACTCGCCGACGACCTCGCGGCGCTGGCCACGCAGCGTGGACGGATCCTGATGTGCGGTCACACGTTCCTGTACAGCCCGCCGGTCCGCGCGGTCAAGCGCATGATCGAGGCCGGCACGCTGGGCGACATCTTCTTTATCTCCTCAAGCCGCGTGAACCTCGGCCTGCATCAGCGCGATGTGAGCGTGATCTGGGACCTCGGCCCACATGACTTCTCGATCCTCGTGTACTGGCTGAGCGAGCTTCCGACGGCGATGCGCGCCGTCGGCCGCGACTCGATCGTCAAGGGCATTGCGGACGTCGCCTTTGTCACCATGTCCTTCGCATCCGGGATCGTCGTCAACGTCGAGCTCAGTTGGCTGGCTCCGAGTAAGCTCCGGCGGACGGTCCTGGTGGGTAGCGAGCGGATGGTCATCTATGACGACGGCGCTCCCGAGCCCGTCCGCCTGTTTGACCGCGGCGTCGTCTACCGTGATCCGGAGACGTTCGGCGAATACCACCTCTCGTATCGCAGTGGCGACGTGATCTCCCCTCGGATCGACACATACGAGCCACTCAGCTTGGAGCTGGGGGACTTCGTCTCGGCGATCCGAACGGGCGAGCAGATGCGGTTCCACACCGCTGTCGCCCGCAGCGTCGTGCGGATGGTGGAGGCAGCCGATCGCTCGCTGCGTGAAGGCGGGCGCGAGGTTTCCCTCGAGGACGACGGCATCGTCCATCAACTGACCTCGCGGCGAGAGCTCGCGGCGATCTGACGAACGCCGCGTCGGGTGGCGGCCCGATCCTCGAGTCGGTGGAGCGCCCGACGCCGTTCCTTGAACAGTCTCCCGGCCGGAACCAGCTGTTTCGACTCCGCAGCCTTCGCCGAGGACCGGCGGTTCGCCGCTGCCCTCTGCGAGGACACGAGGAGAAAAGTCCCCAACGGGAGCTAGCCCTTGGGTCAGGATCCGGTATCTCGCGGTTGCACGGCCTGGCCTTCGGCGTTAACTCCACGGAACTTCGACATCGAGTGCCCGCAGGGACGCAGGGGTGGATAGTAAGGGAGGCTTGAAGCATGAGCATGGTAACCGCGGGGACCCGCCTAACACGATTGACGATCGCCGCGGCGGCCGTGCTCGCCTCTCTGCTGTTGGTGGGCGTGGGCACCAGCTCAGCGACAACCTCCTCCTCCTATCCCAACGTTGTCTTCAGCGACGGCTTCGAATCCGGGTCTTTGAGTGCCTGGGACGGAACCGGCGGCGGGAACGGCACGGTGTCGGTAACCGCGGCGGCGTCACACACCGGCGCCTACGGCGCGCAGATCGCGAATGCCTCGGGCCAGTTCAACCTCATCGTCAAGAGCCTGGCGAACCCGCTACCGGACAGTTCGGTGAGTTTCTGGGCGTATGTGGCGTCCGGCGCAGGCTTCCAGACGCTCGCACAGGCTCGTGATGCGAGCAGCAGCCAGACCATGTGGTCCATGCTCTACGACAGCAGCCGCCAGGCGCTGTGGTTCTATCCGTACAACGGCTCCGGAGCCTCCACCGAAATCTTCACCGGCGCGAACACCGTCCCGCTGAACACGTGGTTCCAGGTGACGGTGCAGTACACGGCGACCTCGACAGGTGGCGCCCAGCTCTATATCAACGGGCAGACGAACAGCGCGTGGGGGGTCAGCGGCGACTACACCAGAAGCAACAACCTCCAGCGGGTTCAGTTGTGGAACGACGCCGCCGACACCACGTACTTCGACGACGTCACCGTGGCCGCGCCGGCGGCCAGCGCGGCGACCGCGCCTGCGGCGCCGAGCGGCGTGCAAGGCACTCCGGGCAACAAGTCGGTCGCGCTGAGCTGGACGGGGCCCAGCTCTGACGGCGGCAGCCCGATCACCGGTTACACAGTAACGCCGTACGCGAACGGCACCGCGCAGACCCCCATCCAGACGGCCTCGGCTTCGACGAATTACACCGTCGGGGGGCTGACCAACGGCACCGCCTATACGTTCACGGTCGCCGCGACCAACGCGATCGGCACGGGGCCGGCGTCCGCTGCGTCCGCGGCGGTCACGCCTGCGCCGCCATCGGCCCCTGGCGCCCCGACCGCCGTTCAGGGAACGGCGGGCGACGGGGCGGTAAACCTCAGCTGGACCACGCCCGCATCCGACGGCGGCAGCCCGATCACCGGCTATCGCGTTACACCCTGGATCAACGGCGTGGCCCAGACTCCGCAGCTGACCGGCTCGACCGCGACGAGTCAGTACGTCTCTGGGTTGACCAACGGCACCGCATACACGTTCACGGTGGCAGCGATCAACGCAGCTGGCACCGGACCGGACTCGACCGCCTCGGCGTCAGTGACCCCGGCCGCGAGCCAGACCAATTACTCGAATGTGGTCTTCTCGGATGGCTTTGAGTCCGGCTCGCTGAGCGCCTGGGACGGAACCGGGGGCGGAAACGGGACGGTCTCGGTAACCGCCGCCGCGGCGCACAGCGGCTCGTACGGCGCCCAGATCACGAATGCGTCGGGTCAGTCCAATCTGATCGTCAAGAGCCTGGCGAAGCCGCTCACGGACAGCTCCATCAGCTTCTGGGCGCGGATCGGCTCGGGCGGAGGCATGCAGACACTGGCCCAGGCTCGTGACCAGAGCAGCAGCGTGACGATGTGGTCGCTGCTCTACGACGGGGCCCATCAGGGACTGTACTTCTATCCCTACAACAGCGCGGGCTCGAGCACCGAGATCTACACGGGAG
>JAFAZZ010000304.1 GCA_019239375.1 Solirubrobacterales bacterium
CGTGGCGGTCGCGATCGTGACGGGCGGCAACAGCGGCATCGGCCGCGCGAGCGCGGTGGCGCTCGCCGCCTCGGGCTTCGACGTCGGCATCACCTGGCACCGGGAACGCGAGCGAGCCGACGACGCGCTGCGCGAGATCGAGGCCGCCGGCTCCCGCGCTGCGCTGCGCCACCTCGACGGTCATGCCGTGCATGAGGCCGCGCAGGCCGTGGACGAGCTGGCCGAGGAACTCGGCGGCGTCGATGTCCTTGTGAACAACGCCGGCTACGGCACCAGCAAGCCGTTCCTCCAGCTGAGCGCCGAGGAATGGCGGGCGGTGATTGACGTCGACCTGACCGCACCGTTCCTCGCCGCGCAGGCGGCAGCCCGGCGGATGATCGACCAGGGACGAGGGGGCACGATCATCAACGTCACCTCGGTGCACGAGCACATCCCGCTGTCCGGATCCGCGCCCTACACCGCTGCCAAGCACGGACTCGGCGGGTTGACCAAGGTCATGGCGCTCGAGTTGGGGGCCCAAGGCATCAGGGTCAACGCCGTCGCACCGGGCCAGATCGCGACGCGCATGACCGGCCAAGAGGACCAGTCACCCTCCCCGGCCGGTGTTCCTCTCGGCCGCGCCGGCGACGCCCGCGAAGTCGCCGCGCTGATCGCCTGGCTCGCGTCTGAGCAGGCCACCTACGTCACGGGCGCCTCATACGTGATCGACGGCGGCCTGAGGCTGGTCGCCGCCGAGCATCAGTAGCGGCTGCGGCGTCGGCCGTCCCCGGTAAAGCCCTGAGCGCGGCGCCGCCAGGCGGATTGGTAGCCGTCAGGCGCGCTCGGCACCCAGGCCCGGTTCGCGGCCGCGCCCGTCGAGCAGAATCGTCCAACGCTCGATTGACGTGATCCTGAGCATCCCGTTCCTGGCCCAGTTGTCGTGCGCCAGCCGCTCGCCTACGGCCGCCTCCGAGGGCGCGGAAATGGCATGCAGGATCTCTCGCTCCCCGTCGAGCGGGCCGCCCAGCACGATGAACCCCTCCTCGACCAGCGAGTCCATGAACCGTGCGTGCTCGTCCCAGCCGTCTTGCTCGCGCAGATCGCGCGACCAGTCCCAGGGACCGCCGCGCGCCAGCCGAACCGCGAAGAACACGAAACTAAACGATACGGAGCGACCAGAGCGACGCCCACCGGTGTCGATGCGGCTCGCGGGTACCGGGCTACGTAAGCCAGGCGTTCTCTATCGCGCGGTCCACCGTGGGCGAGCGATCCGGGGGAAGCTCGTCCAACCTGAACCATCCAACCTCGCGAACCTCGGCCGCCCGGCGGTGCAGCACCGGCTGTTCGACTTCCGCTTCGAGGTAGTAGGTCCCGTGCCGGCGGTATGACTCTCGAGGCGAGCGACGCCGGTAGCTCGCACGCGCGGCCAGATAGCCGACCTGGCGCCAACCGCGGCACTCGACGCCTAGCTCCTGTGCCATTTCGCGTGCTGCGCCGTGAACCGGCTCCTCGCCTTGGCGAAGACGGCCGCCCGGCAGCATCCAGCCGCCATCGCCGTAGGTGTGCCGGACCAGGACGAACGCCGGTCTATGGCGTAAGACGCAGCGAACGCCGGCGGAACGCGGCCGCCGAATCATCCACCAGCCGCGGAGGATCAGCAGGGCGAGGCGATAGCCGCAAGCACCCACGCCTCCGGCCAGCGCCTTCATGCCCGGATTGTGGCGCGATGGCGGAAGGACGCTCCGCCGCGGCCGCGGCAACGATCCGCATCACCGTCGCGTTCTGCTGCTGCGACTCCGGCTTCCAGGGTCCGACGTAGCCGCCGACGATAAAGTCGAAGAAGAAGTCGGCTTGCAGATGTACGGCCCGCGCAAGCTCGAGGCGATCATGTGAGCCACCGTCGTCTTCCCGCTCCCGGCGGCCCGGTCAGTAGGAGGATGGGATCTCGCTCGCTCACGGAGGTGTCGAACGCCGCGTCGGATGCCCGCGGGTCGTTGGCAACTCGGCGAAACCAGGCCAGTTTGAACGCGCGATTGTCCTGTCCTACTCATCCCGCAGACCGGTGCGGGGTCAGTAGTCCGTCTTGAATGCGAAATAGGAACCGCGAATGGTTCCGGCGAGCTTCGACTTCTGCCTCGC
>JAFAZZ010000537.1 GCA_019239375.1 Solirubrobacterales bacterium
TCCGAACTACGCGGTGCCGCGCGTGTTCGCCGAGCACCGCGTGACCCTGCACGTCCCGCGCCGGGCTTACGTGAAGCGAATCCCGGGCGTGCCGACGATCCGCGTGTTCGAGGCCCTCGCGTGCGGGATCCCGCTCATCTGCGCACCCTGGCAGGACACCGAGGGACTGTTCCGCACCGGCGAGGACTATTTGATGGCGCGCGACGGTGCTCAGATGAGCGCGCAGCTGAAGCTGCTGCTCGAGGACGAGGAGGCCGCCGCGCAGCTGGCCGCGAACGGTCTCGAGCGAATTCGCTCCCGCCACTCGTGTGCGCACCGGGTGGACGAATTGCTGACGATCCGCGAAGAGCTCGTCTGATGCGGATCTCCTTCTTCGGCTCGAGTCTCGTGTCCGCCTACTGGAACGGCGCCTGTACTTACTACCGCGGCATCGTCCGGGCGCTGCACGGCCTTGGGCACGAGGTGACCTTCTATGAGCCGGATGCGCTCGAGCGCCAGCGCCACCGCGACATCCCCGACCCGGATTGGGCCCGTGTCGTGGTCTACGACGTGCCGGATGCGCAGGCGGTCCGCCGCGTGGTCCGCGACGCCGCCGGCGATGCCGACATGATCGTCAAGGCCAGCGGGGTCGGCGTGTACGACGACGTGCTGGAGCGGGCCGTGCTCGAAGCACGCCGCGGGGACGCGCTGGCCATCTTCTGGGATGTCGATGCGCCGGCGACCCTGACCCGACTCGAGACAGACCCGTCGGATCCTCTTCGTGCGCTGGTTGGCGAATACGACCTGATCTTGACCTACGGCGGCGGTGATCGAGTCATTGCCCGTTACGCGGCCCTCGGCGCCCGCCGCTGCGTGCCGATCTATAACGCCCTGGACCCGCTCACGCACCATCCAGTGCCGGGCGAAGATCGCTTCCGCGGCGACCTCGCGACGCTCGTCAACCGGCTGCCCGACCGTGAAGCGCGAGTCGACGAGTTCTTCTTCTCGACAATCGAGGCGCTGCCCGGACGAACCTTCGTGCTCGGGGGCGCCGGATGGGACGACCGCATCGGAGCGTCCAACCTCCGCTACGTGGGACACGTGCCACCCGGTGCGCACAACGCCTTCAACTGCTCGCCGTTGGCTGTCCTCAACGTCACGCGCGATTCGATGGTCCAGAACGGCTTCTCCCCGGCGACGCGCGTGTTCGAAGCGGCCGGCGCCGGCGCGTGCCTGATCAGCGACGAGTGGGATGGAATCGATCATTTTCTCGAGCCGGGTTTGGAGGTCATCGTCTGCGCCAGCGGAGCCGATGTGATCGAGGCGTTGAGCCAGTTGGATGCGCCGACGGCCGCGGAGATCGGCGGTCGGGCACGCGAGCGGATCCTGGCCGAGCACACCTACGCTCACCGCGCACGCGAGGTCGAGGAGGTGCTCGGCGCGGGGGTGACGCGATGAAGGTTGCGATCCTCGGCCTGTCCGTCACCTCGGCCTGGGGCAACGGTCACGCCACCAACTACCGAGCGCTCGCTCGCGCTCTACACCGGCGCGGCGACGAAGTCACCTTCCTCGAGCGCGACATGCCGTGGTACGCGCAGCATCGCGACCTCGCGTCGCCCCCGTGGTGCGCGACCCACCTGTACGGGTCGCTCGCAGAGCTGCGGCGGTCGTTCGCCGGCACGGTGCGCGAGGCCGATCTGGTCATCGTCGGCTCATTCGTCCCGCAGGGCGTGGAGGTCGCGAGCTGGACGCTCGAGACGGCGTACGGCACGGTGGCGTTCTACGACATCGATACGCCGGTGACGATCGAGAAGTTGCGCGCGGGCGACACCGAGTATCTGAGCCCACAGCTCGTCGAGCGCTTCGATCTGTACCTGTCGTTCACCGCCGGTCCCGCGCTGGGGATCCTGAGCGAGGAGTTCGGCGCGCGTCGGCCTGAAGCCTTCTACTGCTTCGTCGATCCGGACGCGTACGCGCCGGCGGACGCCCGCACCGAGTGGACGCTCAACTACCTCGGAACCTACAGCGCCGGGCGCCAGCCCGCGGTCGACGAGCTGCTCGCGCAGCCCGCGCAGGCGCTACCGGACGAGCGTTTCGCCGTGGCCGGGCCGATGTATCCCCCTGACCTCGCGTGGCCGGCGAACGTCAAGCGGATCGAGCACCTGGCGCCGGGCGAACACAGCCGCTTTTACTCGGCCACGCGGTTCACGCTGAACGTGACCAGGCCCGAGATGCGCGCGCTCGGCTACTCACCATCGGTGCGGCTGTTCGAAGCCGGCGCATGCGGCGCGGCGATCGTGTCGGACACGTGGCCTGGCCTGGAGACGGTGTTCGTACCCGGCCGGGAGATTCTGCTGGCCGAGCGCTGTGCCGACGTGCTCCGAATCCTGGATGAGACGTCCGAGGGGCAGCGAGGCGCAATCGGGGCAGCCGCGCGTCGCCGTGTCCTGGCCGACCACACGGCGGATCGCCGCGTCGATCGGCTTCACGAGCTGCTGAGCGGAGCGGTGGCGCGGTGACGCTCCAGTCGACCGGCGCCGCTCTCGCGGGCGATGACGAGCTGCGCGCGCTCGCCCCGTGGTTCCACAACCTCCATCTCCCGGACGGCCGCCAGACCGCCCCCGACCACCCGCTCGGCGACTTTCCCGCCTTCAAGTGGGAGCAGATCGCGCCACACCTGCCCGAGGACATGCGCGGCGTGCGGGCGCTCGACATCGGCTGCAACGCGGGCTTCTACTCGCTCGCGCTCGCGCGTCGGGGAGCCGAAGTCCTGGGCATCGACGTCGATCCGCACTACCTTCGCCAGGCCGAGTGGGCGCGCCGGCAGTTCGGCATCGATGAGGGTCAGCTTGCGCTGGTCTCGATGCAGGTCTACGACCTCGCCCGGCTGTCCGGCACCTTCGACGTGGTGCTGTTCCTCGGTGTCCTCTACCACCTGCGCTACCCGCTGCTGGCGCTCGACGTGGTCTCCGAAAAGGTCGACGGCTTACTCATCCTCCAGACGCTGACCATGCCCGGCGACCAGGTCGAACCGGTGCCCGAGGACCTCCGTCTGGATGAGAGACATCGCATGCTCCAGCCCGGGTGGCCCAAGATGGCGTTCATCGAGCGGCGGCTCGAGGACGACCCGACCAACTGGTGGGCGCCGAACCGCGCCTGCGTGGAGGCAATGCTGCGCTCGGCCGGGCTCGAGCCGATCACGTCACCCGGTCACGAGATCGTCGTAGCGCGGCGCTCGGGCGCTCAGCGGGACACCAGCGCGGAGCTCCGGGCGATCTTCCCCAGGTGAGCGCAGCTCGGCTTGACCGTCCTTTCCTGCGTCTCCCGGTCGACCGCGATCAGCCCGAAGCGCTGCGCGTAGCCGTGGGTCCACTCGAAGTTATCGAGCGCGGACCAATACAGGTAGCCGCGCACGTCGACGCTGTCGTCCATCGCCCGGCGCATCGACGCGATCGCGCGGTCGATGTACTCGACCCGGCGGGCGTCGTCGTCGGTCGCGATGCCTGACTCGGTCACGATCAGAGGCCTGCGGCCGCCTGTCACTCGCCAGGCGTGGCGCAGGCTGGCCTCGAGCGCCTGGGGCCAGAATTCGTACCCGGCCGCGGTGAGCTCCACCCCCGGCTCATTGCCCGTCCATCCGGAAGGACCGATGCGGTGGCGGGTGTAGGTGTTGACGCCGACGAAGTCGTCGCCTTCGGTGGCCTCCAGGAAGACGTCCTCTCGCAGCTTGCGTGTCTGCTCGAGCTCCGACTCGCCGCCGGGTAGCGCCTGCCAGTCCGCCATGGCCAGCGCCATCCCGACCGGCAGGTGCGGCCGGGCCGCCCGGATGGCGCCGACCGCGCGCCGGTGCGCGTCGATGAAGGTGTTGGTGGCGCGCAGGCGCGCTGCGCGGTCGCGTTTGCCGGGCGGGAACACTCCGTTCTCGTAACCGAGCAGGGCGACGATATTCGGCTCGTTGATGGTGATGATCAGCGCCGCGAGATCGCCGAGCGCCTCCGCCACCGTCGCTGAGAACCGCGCGAACCGGAGCGCCGTGCGCGGCTCCTCCCATGCGCCGGTGCGAGCGATCCAGCGCGGGTTGGTGAAGTGGTGCAGGGTGGGGACGGCCAGCATCCCGTGCGAGGCGCAGCACGCCGCCATCGAGCGGTAGTGATCGAGCCACCGGGCCGAGAACCGCCCCTCCTCCGGCTCGATGCGTGACCACTCGACCGAGAACCGGTAGCACTCGAGCCCGGCCTCGGCCAGCAGCGCGATGTCGTCGGGATAGCGGTGCACGTGGTCGCACCCGACGCCGGATGGCTCCACCACCCCGGAGTCGGCTGACTGCTCCCACTCGTGCCAGTCGTTGGCGTCGTTGCCGCCTTCGACCTGGTGAGCCGACGTCGCCGCTCCCCAGGCGAATGCCGGCCAGGCTCCGAGCGCGGCTACTTGCGTCCGTCGACCGCTCGCTGCAGCTGCTCCTTGTTCATGCTCGAGCGGCCCTCGATCCCGAGCTTCTTGGCCTCGTTGTAGAGCTGGTCACGCGTCCGTCCTTTGGGGCGGTCGGTTCCCGAACGCTGACCGCCGCGCCGCGATGAGGACATGTCGTCGGTCGAAGTGCGCGAGCGCGTGCGCGACTCACCCGAACGAGCGCGCTCCTTGTTGACCGTCCGCGCCGCGATCTCCTCGGCGCGGCTCTCGCTGGCGCCCTGCTCGCGCTCGCTCTCCTTGATGTGCTCGTATTGTCGAGCTCGCTTGGTGCCCTTCTGAACTCCGCGCGGTGGCATGTCGGCCCTCCTGTAATTGCTCGCCTGAGCGTGTTTTTACCCATGCCGGCTCCCGTCAGAACCATGGCGACCGGCTCGTCCTCGGGCGTGATGGTGCAGTCGGTCGCGGCCAGGCCGTCGGCGATCGCGCCGAGTCGATGAGCCGCGCCCGGTAGAACTCTCTCCATGCCTCAGGTGCCCGAAACGATCGTCGACGCCGGCGGCCGCGAGCTGCGCGTGTCCAACCCGGAGCGCGTGATCTTTCCGGCCACCGAGCGCACCGCACCGGTCACCAAGTTCGACATCGTCAACTACTACCTGGCGGTCGACGAGGGCATCATGCGAGCAGTCGATCAGCGGCCGACGACGCTCGAGCGCTGGCCCAAGGGCGTGTTCCCGGGCATGGTCCTGTCTACCCGCGAGGGCCGCGTAGGCGACGCCTTCTACCAGAAGCGCATCCCGAAGGGAGCTCCCGAATACGTGCAGACCGCGCAAATCGAGTTCCCTTCGGGTCGCCGCGCAGACGAGGTCTGCCCCACCGAGGTGGCGGTCGTGGGCTGGGCGGCCCAGATGGGCACGATCACGTTCCACCCCTGGCCGGTTAGGCTCCAGGACGTCGATCATCCCGACGAGCTGCGCCTCGACCTCGATCCCCAGCCGGGAACGGATTACGCGGACGCAGTGCGCGTCGCCGGCGAGGCACGCACGCTCCTAGACGAGCTCGGCTACCGCGGATTCCCCAAGACCTCGGGCGGGCGCGGAATCCACATCTACGTGCGGATCGAGCCGCGGTGGACGTTCACCGAAGTGCGGCACGCCGCCATCGCTTTCGGTCGCGAGCTCGGACGTCGCCGTCCCGAGCATGTGACCACGAGCTGGTGGAAGGAGGAGCGCGGGCAGCGGATCTTCGTCGACTACAACCAGAACGCGCGCGACCGCACGATCGCCTCGGCCTACAGCATCCGGCCTAAGCCCGGCGCGCCCGTGTCCGCCCCGTTGGACTGGGAGGAGCTCGCTGAGGTGGCGCCCGAGGACTTCACGGTGGCCACGATGCCCACGCGCTTCGCCCAGGTCGGCGACCGCCACGCCGGGATCGACGACCAGGCCTATTCGCTAAAACCGTTGCTGAACCTCTACGAGGCTGATCTCGGCCGCGGCCTTTCGGATATGCCGTACCCGCCCGACTATCCCAAGATGCCCGGCGAGCCGAAGCGGGTGCAGCCTTCGCGTGACCGCGACCGGCCGCGGTAGGTCAACCGGCGCCGCCCTACTCGAATCGGCGAGTCTGCGATCTCTCCGAATAATTCCACGAAAACTCAGCCCGATCGGCTAGGGCGCCTGTGGGAGCTTGACCTTCTTGGCTCCGCGGCGGTGCGCCGGCGCAGAGGGCGGGGGCACGACGGGGCCGATGTCGCCGTCCGGCGCCTCGTCGAGATCGACGATGACGGGCGCGTGATCGCTCGGCCCGGTTCCCTTCCGCGCGTGCCGGTCGACCCAGGCCGCGCGCACCCGCTCGGCCACGGGAGCGCTGGCCAGCACCAGGTCGATCCGCATCCCGAGGTCCTGGTGGAACATCCCGGCGCGATAGTCCCAATAGGTGAAGACGCGCTCGTTCGGCCAACGATCCCGCACGACGTCGTGCAGGCCGAGCGCCTGGAGCTCGGCAAGTGCGGCCCGCTCCGG
>JAFAZZ010000553.1 GCA_019239375.1 Solirubrobacterales bacterium
CGAACGGGAAGGTCTCCGCCGCTCCCGCAAAAGCCAGGCACAGCTCGCGCAGCTCGGCCGGAACCATGGGTTGACCGTATCGAGCGCAACGATGTTCTTCGCCGTCGCCGGGTGCGGCCAGGAACTCTCCGTGCGCGCTGGCATTCACCCCAGAACCCGATGGGCAGCGAGGGCCGCGCCGGCGGTGCGCAGGAGCACCCGCTCGGCGTTGCGGGGATCCATGGCGCCGGCGGTGACCTGTCGGCTCGCCGAGTGGATCAGGTCGGTTACCGTCCCGACCAGCCAGTCGACGGGGACGTCGGGGTCGAACTCTCCGCTGCGCTGGCCGCGGCGGATCAGCGAGCGGAGCGGCCTCAATGCCGGCTCGAGCCGGCGCCGCAGTTCCGCGGGCTCGAGCCGCCGCGGGTTGACCATCACGAGCCCGCGGTAGCGGCCCACCGCCTGCCACGCGGCGAGTAGGACGCGCTCGACGGCCTCGGTGGCGGCGCCTTCCTCAGGACGCGCGGCCTCGAGGGCGGCCTTGACCTCGGAGACCGAGCGCTCGGTCAGCGCGTCCAGGAGCGCGTCGCGGCCGGCGAAGTGGTGGTAGAGGGTCGCGCGAGAGACGCCTGCGTACGCCGCCACGTGCTCGAGACTCACGCCCGGCTCGTCCGCGAGCAACTCAGCGCACGCGTCGAGGATGCGCTCGGCGTTGCGGCGCGCGTCGGCGCGACCCGGCCGGGGGTCTAAGCTTGACAACGATGTAAAGTTTAGGTCACGAGATGCCCGACCATGAAGATACGGCGACATCGATCCCCGGCCTGATTCCCGGACAGCTCTGCTACCTGCAGATTCCCGCGCTCGACGTCACCACCGCGGCGCGCTTTTACGAGCGCGTCTTCGGCTGGCGGGTGGATCCGCCCGAGGCTGGGTTCGAGGCGCCCGGCTTGATCGGGCAGTGGGTGACCGACCGTGCGCCGGCGCCCGACGCGGGCCTGGTGGGGTGGATCCATGTCCGGGACGTCCGGCAGACGTTGGAGGTGGCGCGCCAGGCGGGCGGGACGCCTCGCGACGGGCCGCTTCCAGACGGTCCTCGGCTACTCGCCTCGTTCGCGGATCCGGCCGGCAACCTCGTCGGGATCGTGCAGCATGGTGATCACGCCCCGCGTGCGGCCGCGCACGCGCGGCGAGCCGAGAACCGCACGATGCCGGCGTGCACGCTGATCGCCGAGCTGGCCTACGACGACGTGATCGCGGCGATCGACTGGCTGTGCGACAGGTTCGGCTTCCTCGAGCGCTGGCGGGTGGGCGAACATCGCGCGCAGCTCTCGTTCGGCGCATGCACGGTGGCCATCACCGAGCCGCGCACGTCCAACGTGCGGCCGGGCCCGCGGGACATGATGGTCCGGGTAGCGGATGTGGCCGCGCACCACGAGCGCGCCCGCGAGTGTGGCGTCCGGATCATCCGCGAGCCGACGGACTTCCCCTACGGCGAGCGCCAGTACACCGCCGAGGACTTGGGCGGGCACCATTGGACGTTCTCGCAGTCGATCGCCGACGTCTCACCCGAGGACTGGGGCGGGACCTCGGGCCCGGCGCTGCTGGCGGGCCGCTCGCCGGCCCCCTGATGGACGCGTCCACGGCGGCTGTCGTGATCGCTTCGGGCACACCTGGTCGGTCGGCGAGCGCATCGCCTTGGGGCTTGGGCCCGATCTGAAGCTCCGCGAAACTAGGGCGGGTGGAGAATCGCCGCATCGCCGATCGGCTCGACGCTTTTGCCGCGCTACTCGAGCTGGCCGAGGCCAACCCGTATACCGCGCGCGCGTATCGACGGGCCGCGGAGACGATTCGTACCGCCGCGCTGCCCGTGGCGGATCTCGTGCGCTCCGGTCGAGCGCGCGAGCTCCGCGGAATCGGGCCGGGGATCGAAGCGCGTCTGCGTGAGCTCATCGAGACGGGAGAGATCGCCGAGCTGTCCGAACTCGAGCGGGAGCTCGCACCTGACTTGGTCGGTCTGGGCCGCTACCTCGGGCTGGGAGCCCGGCGCTCGATCGAGCTGGCCCGAGCCCTTGGCGTGCGCACGGCGGAGGAGTTTCGCGAAGCGGCGGCGGCGGGGCGGCTGCGCAGCGCGCCAGGGATCGGGCCGAAGACAGAGGCCCGCCTCCTCGAAGCGCTCGCCGGGACGGACGAGCCCCGCCCGCGCCAAGGGCTGCTGCTCCACCGCGCCCGGGAGCTCGTGGAAGGCATCGCGGCCAGCCTCGGTGGCCAGGGGGCTGGCGACGTCCGGCGGTGGCGCGACTCCTGTGAGCGACTGGCCGTGGTCTGCGCCGCGAGCGACCCCGATCCCGTGCTGTGGAGCTTCGCCGAGCTGCCGCAGATCGTGGGGATCATCGAGCGGGCCGAGCGCCGGGCCACCGGCGTGACCGTCGACGGTGTGCCGATCGAGCTCCTCGTCGCCGAGCCGGAGCGGTTCGGGACCGCGCTGATGCGCGCGACCGGCGCGCCGGCCTACATTGGCGCGCTCGAGCCGCTGCCCGACGCGCCGTGCGAAGGGGCGGTGTACGCCGCGCTCGGGGTTCCCTGGTGCCCGCCCGAGCTGCGCGAGCAGTCGTTCCGCGGCACCCCGCCCGGGCTGCTCGAGCTCGGACAAATCCGGGGCGACCTGCACAGCCACACGACCTGGTCCGATGGGCGGGCGAGCGTCGAGGAGATGGGGCAAGCGGCGATCGAGCGCGGCTACGAGTACCTGGCGATCTGCGATCACACGCCGGCGGTCGGCGCGGTCACCGGCCTGCGCCCCGACGACGTTCGACGGCAGGGCGAGGAGATCGCCGCGGCCAACCAGCGCCTGGGGCCGTTCCGGATCCTCCGGGGGATCGAGTGCGACATCCTGCCCGACGGCCGGCTTGACCTACCCGACGACGTGCTCGGTGAGCTCGAGTGGGTGCAGGCCAGCGTGCACGGCGGGCAGCGGATGCCCCGCCGAGAGATGACCGCGCGCGTCGAGGCGGCGCTGCGCAATCCGTACGTGCGCTGCCTCAGCCATCCGAAGGGCCGCTACATCAACCGGCGGGCGGAGAACGCCCTCGATCTCGAGCGCATCTTCGAGGTCGCGCTCGCACAGGGCGTCGCCCTCGAGGTCAACGGCCTACCCGATCGCCTGGACCTGAGCGGCGCACACGTGCGCGAGGCGCTACGGGCCGGCGTCGAGATCGTCTGCTCGACCGACGCGCACTCGGTGCGCGGCCTGGCCAACATGGACTTCTCGGTGGCGACAGCCCGCCGTGGGTGGGCGGGGCCGGCCAGCGTGCTCAACACGCGCCCGCTAGCCGCCATCCTGGCCCGGCGAGAGTGATGTCGAGACCGCCGTGGCGGCTTCGCTAGGCAGGTACACCAGCGGGTCGTGCGATTGAAGCGGCCTCAGCCGACCAAGAGCACGATCTTGCCGCGGACGTGCCCGGTCTCGCTCAGCCGGTGCGCCTCGCCGATCTGCTCGAGCGGGAACATCTGGGCCACCGGCAGCGTGAACTGCCCGGACTCGATCAGTCCGCCGATCTCCCGCAGGGCGTGCAGGGCGCGCCCGCTGCCCATCCCGCCGCTGAACGTCGCACCGGTCTCCTGCGCGCCGGGATAGTCGGCGATCGTGACCACGCGGTCGGGATGGCCGGTCAGTTCGATCAGCGCCGGCAGCGCACCGCCGCCGGCGGCATCCAGGGCGGCGTCCACTCCCCCCGGCGCGAGCTCCCGGACGCGCTCCGCCAGGCCCTCGCCGTACGTGGTCGGCTCCGCGCCGAGAGAGCGCAGGTAATCATGGTTATTCGGGCTGGCCGTCCCGATCACGCGCGCGTCGCGGGCGCGAGCGATCTGGGCGGCCGACGAGCCCACCGCGCCGGCCGCGCCGTTGACCACCAGCGTCGTGCCGGCGGTGACACCCAGCAGGTCTAGCGTGCGCACGGCGGTCTCGACCGCGACAGGGAGCCCAGCCGCCTCGGCGAAATCGAGCGACGGCGGAATCGGGGCGTAGTCGGAGAGCACGGCCAACTGCGCGGCTCCGCCCCCGCCGGCGGCGAACCCGAAGACACGGTCGCCCGGGCCCACGTCGCTCGCGCCCTCGCCCACCTCGTCGACCACGCCTGCCAGCTCGCGGCCGGTGGTCTGGGGGAGCTCACCGCCCATCATCCCGCTGCGCATCTTCCAATCGACCGGGTTGATGCCGGCGGCGCGCACGGTCACGCGGATCTGGCCGGGTCCCGGGTGCGGATCGGGCAGTTCGGCAACCTCGAGGACCTCAGGCCCGCCGAACCGGCTGTACTGGATCGCCTTCATGATCTCGCTCCATTTCAGATGTACAAATTCGCTGAGATCTTCTTCTTCGCGCTCTGCCCGTTGCGCTGGGGTCAGACCTGATCGAGCCGCTTAGCCTGGCGTGTCGGGAGGCGTGACGGCCGCGGGCCGGTCAGCTCGGTCACGGCTACGCGATCGTCGAGAAGCGCTTCCAGCGCGGCGAAGGCATCGGGATCAAGTCGGCGCGGCACGTCGGGCCGCATCACGTCGAGCGCCGTATCGGCCGGATAGGCCGCACGGTAAGGACGGTCGGAGACCAGGGCCTCGTACACATCGGCGACGGCCAGCACGCGCATGGGCATGGTGAGTTCCTGCCCAGCGAGTCCGCGCGGGTAGCCACTGCCGTCGAGGCGCTCGTGGTGAGCGCTGGCCACGGCGGCGAGCGTCTGCAGGCTAGCCATCCGCCCGAGGATGTGCTCGGCCAACAGCGGATGCTCCCTGAACCTGGCGCGCTCAACGTCGGTCAGAGGTCCTGGCTTGTCGAGAGTCCGGTTCGAGATCGACAGCTTTCCGAGATCGTGCAGGAGGGCGGCCCGGCGGAGGTCGCCCAGGGCTGGCTCGTCAAACCCCATCAGCGAGGCGATGCCCACGGCGATCGCGCAGACGCGATGGGAGTGCTCGTGGGTCCAGGGGGACTTCGCGTCGATCACGGCTGCGAATCCCTCGGCGATCTGGTCGAGCCGGCTCTCGTCCGCGAGTAGCCGCCGGTCGGGCGGCTCGACCGCGGATACGTCGGGTTCGATCAGCGAGGCCCAAAACGCCCGGTCGGAGCGAAACGAGCGGAGCGCCTCGACGAGCCTTGGGTCAAACCACTCCCCGCTGCGCCTGGTGGCCACGCGGTAGGCGACGCCCAAGCCGCGGGCGGCCTGAAACACCTCGACCGTCTGCGCTAGGCCGAGGATCCTGCCGGCGAGCGGAATCTCGGTCCCGCGCAGGCCGAGGGGCTGGCCGTGACCGTCCCAGTGCTCGTCCAGCGCGCGGATCGCCTCGGCCGTCGCCTGGGAGAAACCGAGCTTCAGCGCGATCTGCGCGCCGCGGTGGCAGCGGGCCTCCATCAGCGACCGAGTCACCTCGCCCTCATTGCGGATGGCGCGGAGGCGGTCGGCTCGCGCGGACATCGAGCCGTCCGGGGCGACCGTCCTGAGCGACCACACGAGCGCGTCGAGCGGGCGCGCCCAGTTGACCAGCTTGGAGGTGTGTTTGGCCACCTGATCGTCGGCGCCGAACAGCGCCGCCATGTGGGCGGCGTTGGCCGAGCAGCCTGCGTCCTTGAGCAGCAGCGCGTAGAAGATATCCGAGCGCGCGTCCAAGTCGAGCTCGAGTTCGTCGGCGAGGCGCATGCCGATCAGACAGGATCGCGCGGCGTGGCCCGGAGCCTCCCCTTCGGCGGCGTCCAGCGCGCGGGACAGCGCGGCGATCAGCTCGGACAGCGCGATCTCGTTCGAGCTGGCCATCACGGCGCAGTATCTCGGCCGACCCAAGGCGCGGCAAGCGGAGCCGACCGGCGCCCGCTTTCAGCTGGGGCCGGCATCCGCGCCCAGTGCGTTCAGCCAGGACCGTATGTAGCGCCCGGCCGGCGTGACCTGGCCCTCCTCGTAGCCTGTCGTGGCGCGGGCGAGGGTAATCCCGTTCAGCGTCGACCAGCCGTACTCGATCCCGGTGCCGGACTGCGCGAATCGAGCGATCACCTGCCCGCGCGCCAGGATCGTGCCGGCCGGGGCGATGTCGGTGATCTGTTCGGCCACGTACTGCACCTTGCCGGCATCGTGGCCGTCCAATAACTCGAAGTAGACCAGCGGCTGACCGGCGTACCAGCCGGGGATTATGGCCAGGATCTTGACCGGACACGGAGCGAGAATCGGCGCTCCCACCGGCATCGTCGCGTCGACGCCCTGGTCGGTGCGCTCCCAGTGGGACACGTACTGGAGCGGGTTGATGTAGGTGGAGCTGTCGGCTGTGACCGCGATTACTTCCTCGCGCAGGAGGCGCCGTACGTCCGACAGCGGCGGCGCGTGCGCGCTCGGGTCGCCGATCGGGTCGTCCGGCGTCA
The DNA here is from genome assembly GCA_019239375.1 of Solirubrobacterales bacterium. GTDB lineage: Bacteria > Actinomycetota > Thermoleophilia > Solirubrobacterales > Solirubrobacteraceae > Palsa-465. The sequence goes on from JAFAZZ010000553.1 coordinate 6,374, forward strand.
CCGTGCTCGTCGCCTGCACGCCAGCGGTCGGATCGACCGCCTGTGGCCTGGCTTTGGGGATCACGGTGGCGCCAGCCGCGAGCGCGGTCGTCGTCACCGTGGTGCTGGATCCGCAGCCGGCGAGCGCGGCGCTTACTGCCATCGCGAGGACGACCGCCACGATCAGGAGCGCGAGCCTGAGGGGGTGAAGCACGACCCTCAGGATAGGCTGACCGAGATGGTCTTCGTTCCGCCAGCCCGCCATCTCCTCCGCGCCAAGGATCTCGCCGACGCGCGGTACTCCGAGCCGCTCGACGTCGATGATCTGGCCCGCGCGGCGGGCCTGTCGCGCGCGCACTTCAGCCGCGAGTTCCGGCGAGCGTTCGGCGAGCCGCCGCACGCCTATCTCCTGACCCGTCGGCTCGAGCGCGCAGCTGCGCTGCTGCGGGCGACCGATCACTCGGTGGCGGATATCTGCTTCTCGGTGGGCCTCCAGAGCGTGGGCTCATTCACCACGAGCTTCACCCGCACGTTCGGCGTCTCGCCGATGACCTACCGGGCGAGGTTCCCGCCGGCGGCCGACTGGGCGATGGTCCCTGCCTGCGTCCTGCGCTTCTACGGGCGTCCCCAGAACAGCACGTTTCGAGAAGACAACCGATCAGCACCGGGTTAGCTTGGCGGCGTCGACTCCACCACCCGCTAACCGAGGAGGACGTGATGATCAAGCTGACGACCGCGCAACTCTGGGTCCACGACCAGGACCAGGCGCTCGAGTTCTACACCAAGAAGCTGGGCATGGAGGTCCGCCAGGACGTGACGGTCCCCGAGCTCGGCAACTTCCGCTGGCTCACGGTGGGACCGGCGGGAACGCCTGACGTGTCGATCGTGCTGATGGCCATCCCCGGCCCTCCGGTGATGGATCCCGACACCGCCGAGCAGGTCAAGGCTCTGATGGCCAAGGGGTTTGCCGGAACCATCTTCCTCACCACGGACGACGTCTACGCCGACTACGAGCAGCTCAAGAGCCGCGGCGTGGAGTTCACCGAGGATCCCGAGGAGCGTCCCTACGGAATCGACACCGGATTCCGCGACCCGTCGGGCAACTCGTTCCGGCTCACGCAGGTCAGGGAGCTGTCCACGGCGTAGCTGCCGGCGGGCGCTCCGGCCGATGTCGGTCCCGCGCGCCTTGCGCTGAGCTTGAGGGCAGGCCCCGACCCGGCGCGTTTGCGGCGGGCGGGGTCTACCCTTTGCCTGTGTCGGACCGAATCGTCTACGTGAGCCGCTTGACCCGACTGCCGCTGGTCGGCGCGGACGGGGCCGACGTCGGTCGGGTCGTCGATGTCGTCCTCGACCCGAACGGGCGACCGCCCCACGTCAACGGCTTTGTCGTGGCCGTCGGACGCCGGCGGGTGTTCGTCGGGGCAGGTCGTGTGGGCGAGATCGCGACCGACGGCATGCGGCTCCGACGCGGCTCGGTCAACCTGCGCCAGTTCGAGCTCCGCCCGGGCGAGCGCCTGGCCATGGGAGAGCTGGTCGGTCGCCGCGTACGCGGCGCGCGCGTCGCAGACGTGGGCATCACCCCGGCGCCCGAGCCCTTCGCCTGGGAGGTGGCCACCATCGCGATCGGCAGCCGCGGCCTGCCCGGCCGTCGCCGCGGGCCCGAGGTGATCGACTGGAGCGAGGCCGGCGAGCTGTTCGCGGATGAGCGCTCGATCGATCGCCAGGCCGCGGCGCTGGAGAGCCTTCACCCAGCCGAGATGGCCGCCGCGCTGCGCCGGCTGCCGCTCAGCCGCCGCCGGGTGCTGGCCTCGGCGCTCGAGGACGACCGGCTGGCCGACCTGCTCGAGGAGCTATCGGAAGACGAGCAGGTGCGTCTGGTCGAGGGGCTCGACCAGGAGCGCCTGGCACGGGTGCTCGACGAGATGGAGGCCGATGACGCTGCTGACCTGCTAGCCGAGTTCTCCGCCGCTCGCCAGGCCGAGCTGCTCGGCGCGATGGATCCTGAGGAGGCCGAGCCGGTCCGGCGTCTGCTGGTCTATGAGCCCGACACGGCCGGCGGCCTGATGACCCCCGAGCCGGTCATCCTCGCCCCGCACGCCACCGTGGCCGAGGCGCTGGCCCGGATCCGCGACCCTGACCTGCCGGTGCCGCTCGCCGCGCAGGTGTTCGTCTCCCAGCCGCCACTCGAGACACCGACCGGCCGCTTCCAAGGCGTGGTCGGCGTCCAGCGCCTGCTGCGCGAGGCGCCGAGCAAGCCGCTCGCCCGCTGCCTGGACGAGGAGTGGGAGCCCGTCTCCGCCGACGCCGGCGAACGCGAGGTGGCCGAACGCCTCGCCGCCTACGACGTGGTGGCGGTGCCGGTGACCGATGCCTCGAACCGGCTGGTCGGGGCCGTTACGATCGATGACGTGCTCGACCGGATGCTTCCCGCCGACTGGCGCGCGATGCGCTTGAGCCGCTGATGGCCCGCCGCGACGATCTCAGCACGCCGCGCGGCACGCCCGGCGGGCCGTCGTACGACCCGGACGCCTTCGCCCGCTTTGCCGAGCGAATGGCGCGCTTCCTGGGCACGGGCCGCTACCTGGCTGCCCAGACCATCTTCGTGTTGCTCTGGATCGCCCTCAACCTGGCCGCGGTATCGCTGCGGTGGGATGCGTACCCGTTCATCCTTCTGAACTTGTGCTTCTCCACTCAGGCCGCGTACGCGGCGCCGATGATCCTGCTGGCCCAGAACCGGCAGGCGGACCGCGACCGCGAGGAGATCGAGCGTGATCGCGAGACGAACGCGCGGTCGCTCGCCGACACCGAGTACCTGGCGCGGGAGATCGCAGGGGTTCGCCTTGCGCTGGAGCGAAAAGCCGATCGCGACGACGTCACCGAGGCGATTGACCGGCTGACTCGGGCGATCGAGCGGAGCTACGGGTTGGTCGAGGCGCCGTACGCCGCCCACGGCGACGGCGAGTCCGAGCTCGGGGAGCCGCAGGACGACTAGGTCGCTCGTGGCCGCGGTGCTCGCGGCCGCGCTGGTCGCGGCTGCGTTGCTGGCGGCCGGGTGCGGGTCGGGCGGGAGCGGGACGCGGAGCACCGCCCGGACGGTCCGGCGTGCCGGGCCGGCGCCGGCGAGCCCAGCGCCGCCCGGTGGCGCGCCCCGGACCGTTCCGACCCCGGGGCCAACCGGGGTCCCAGCGGCCGCTTCCGCGGTAGGCCTGATCAGAGCCTGGTCGGATGCTCTGCGGCGCGGCGACGTGCGGTCGGCAGCGCGCTATTTCGCGCTACCCAGCGTCATGATCAACGGGGTTGACACGAGTGGCGCGGCGATCGTGATCGCGATCGGCACACGGGCCCAGGCGGAGGCCGCGAACGCTTCGCTGCCCTGCGGCGCGCGACTCATCTCGGCCGATCAGCGTGGGCGCTACGTCAACGCGCTGTTTCGGCTGACCGGGCGGCTCGGCCCGGGCGGCAGCGACTGTGGCACCGGCGCCGGCCAGACCGCGCGCACCAACTTCGTGATCGGGCGCGGGCGGATCGTCGAATGGATCCGTGCGCCCGATGATCCGGGTGACAACGGTACCCCTCGGGCGCCAGCGCCGAGCCCGGTGCCTGCGCCGGGGCCCGGTTCCGCGCCAGGGGGACCCACCGTCTGAGCCTCGGGCTGCCGCGGCAATGCCCGTAAGATGCGCTCGATGGACCGCGATCAGCTGCGTTCGCTCCAGACTCCCTTGAAGGAGCGCTACAAGCATGAGCCCGACGCGGCCCTGATCACGCTCTCGGCTACCGGCGAGCTCGGCGACGGCGTGGCCTGCTCGGTGCAGACAGGCCGGGCGATCGCCGAGGCCGGGCTGCATCCCGCCACGGGTGGCGACGGCACGCTGCTTTGCTCGGGCGACATGCTGCTCGAGGCGTTGGTGGCGTGCGCCGGCGTCACGCTGCGCGCGGTGTCAACCTCGTTGGGCATAGGGGTGACGTCCGGCCGCGTGCGGGCCGAAGGCGACCTCGACTTCCGCGGCACGCTCGGGGTCGAGCGCAGCGCGCCCGTGGGCTTCACTGCGATCCGGCTCTCGTTCGACCTCGACACCGACGCCGACGATGACCAGCTCGCCAACCTTCAGAAGCTGACCGAGCGCTACTGCGTCGTCTACCAGACGCTCGCCGGGGGCCCGGCGCTGAGCACGAGCGTCACGGCGAGCCCAGCGCCGAACCAGCCGGCCGTCTAGCCTCGATCCCACATCGGGGTTGCCCACCGAACGGGTCAAACACAAGGGAGGAACGATGCGCCGCCTCATCGCTCTGGCAGGACTGGTCGGTTCGATCGTGCTGATTGCCTTCACTGGGTGGGGAGACGCGTCGGTCCCGCCTGCGCACGCCGCAGCAACCGTGCCGGTGGTCATCGTCAAGGCCAAGGATGGCGAGACGCTCGCGCTCGTGCGAGTGATCGTCCACGGCCGTGCCTTCCCGTTCCTGATCGACACCGGCTCCTCCAAGACGCTGCTCGATGTCGCGCTCGCGCGCCAGCTGCATCTGAAGACCATCGGGGGCCCGACCAAGGTCACCGGGGTGGGCTGCTCCGAGGCGGCGCACGAGGTGAGGCTGTCGCGCTGGAGCATCGGCGGCCAGCCGCTCCCCAGCATCGTTGCCACCAGCTCCGTCATCGCCGGCACGGGCGGCAAGGCGTTCGGGCTACTCGGTTCCGACGTCCTCTCGCACTTCGGCGCCATCGGTCTGGACTACGCGCACGGGCAGCTGACGCTGGGCTGAGCCGAATCGCGGTCCTCTTGCGCACTGGCCTGAACGGGGTGAGACCCTAGGGGGCTGCGGTGGACGCGGCTGGGGGTGCGGGCGGGTCGAAATTGGCGCACTCGAGGCTCAGCGGCTTTCGAGTGTGCGGATGTGCCCCACTGCTTCAACCGGCGCAAGCTGGACCAGGAGAGGCTCGTGGACGTTGCGCAGACGGTGGGGCGACGCCTTGTGAAATTGGATCGACGACGGCGCCACCGGGTGCAGCTGCGGAGGGAGTACGCTGGTGGGGTGAGTCCGGCCAGTTACGAAGTCGTCGAAGTCCATGGCGGCGCGGGGCCACCACTGGTCGTCAGGCTGGGGATCTCGTGGCTGACCAACGCGCTCGTCCTGGCGATCCTGGCCGCGCTGCTCAGCGGCGTCACGGTGAACAACGCCGGCTCCCTGCTGCTCGCCGCAGCGGTGTTTGGCGTGCTCAACACGTTGCTCAAGCCGCTGCTGCGGCTGCTCACTCTGCCGCTGGCCATCCTCACGTTCGGGATCGCCTGGTTCTTCGTCTCCCTGCTGATGTTGGTGATCACCAGGGACATCGTCTCTGGCTTCCACATCCGCGGCTTCTGGACGCTGGTGGAGGCGACGCTGGTCGTCTGGGTGGTGAACCTGGTGCTCGACTTCGTGCCGGGGCCCTGGCAGGTCACCGGGAAACGCGGTCGCCGGCGTCGCCGGCGCGGCGATCTCTAGGTCTCAAGGCTGTCCTCTTAGGCGGGCAAGGGCGGCAGCGCGCGCGCGTGGCGCATCATGCCCGACCACGGGTCGCCGTCATTGAGCCGCCCGGCGACGTTCTTGATCGTCCAGCGATCCGGCCGCAGTCGTTGCTCGGATAGCTCTTCCCAGTGCAGCGGGACTGCCACCGGCGCCTTCGGGCGCGCGCGCACCGTGTACGGCGCCACTGCATGCTGAGCGTAGGCGATCCGGTTGACGTCGAGATAGATCCGTTTGCCGCGATCAGCCTTCCGCCACTCGAGCGTCAGGTGGCGCGGATCGTCTTGCACCATTCTTTCGGCCAGCGCGCGGGCGAAGGTATGAACCTCGGGAAACCCGGGGCCGCGGCGCAGCGGACAGATGACGTGCACGCCGCGTGAGCCGGTGGTCATCGCGTATGGGGTCAGGCCGAGGTCGCGCATGCGCTCGCCGGCGGCTCGCGCGGCCGCCCGGACCTCGGCGAAGCCGCCGCCGGAGGGGTCGAAGTCGAGGGTCAGGCGGTCTGGCTGATAGGGCTTGTCGGCCCGCGAGAGCCAGGTGTGTACGGTCACTACGTTCTGGCCCGCGAGGTAGACGAGCGTCGCCGCGTCCCGGGCCAGTACATGGGTGATCGTCCCGCCTTTCTTACGCATCGTCGCGCGCGTGACCCACTCCGGGAAGTATTTCGGCACCGCCTTCATGAAGAAGCCCTCGCCGCCGATCCCGTCGGGGTACGCCTGGAGCGCCAACGGGCGGTCCTTTATGTAAGGAAGCATCAGCGGCGCAATCCGCTCGTAGTGGCGGGCCAGGTCGAGCTTGGTCAGGCTTTCATCAGGGAACACGGGCCGATCCGCGTGCGTGATCCGGATCTCTCGGCGGTCGACCGTGAGCTTCTCGGTCATCCCTCCCGGACCACCTCTGAGGCGGCCTTGTCGTCTCTCATCCCGAGGAAGCGCGGGTGGCGCAGGCGGCCGTCACGCGTCCATTCGGTGAAGCCGATCTGGGCGACCAGCTGCGGCTCGACCCAGGTGACGCCGCGCTCCTTGATGATCGCCGGGTTTACGAACGGCGATCCGCTTCGTTCGAGCTCGCGCAGCTGCGCCCCGAGCTCGTGCAGGGTCGCGGTGTCGAAGCCGGTCCCGACCTTGCCGGCGTACTCCAGACGACCGTCGCGGTGGTAGCCGAGCAGGAGCGCGCCGAACTCGACGCGCGAGCCGTGCGGTTGGGTGTAGCCGCCGATGATGAGCTCCTGCCCGTGCTCGCACTTGAACTTGAGCCAGTCTTTCGAGCGGGTGGTGACGTATGGGCTCTCGGCGCGTTTGGCGATCAGTCCCTCCCACCCCTTGCGGCAGGCCTCCTTGAACAGCGCCTCGCCATCGCCGTTGCGGTACTGGGTCCAGCGAACGTTGCCGTGGAACTGCAGCGCGCTCCTGAGGAGTCGCTTGCGCGTGCGCAGCGGCAGTTGCCGTACGTCATGACCCTCTAGCCACAGCACGTCGAACACGTACAGGAAGACGGGCACGTAGTGCTGGTGGCGCTGGGCCAGCCGGGCGAAGCTCGTCTGCGATCCCTCGAAGGCCACCACTTCTCCGTCGACCGCAAACTCGCGGCAACGCTCGGCCGAGAGTGCGTCGACCAACTCCGGATAGCGCGCGTTCTGGGGCAGGTCGTTGCGCGAGAGCAGTTCGAGTCTTTCCCCCGACCGGATCGCAATGCACCGGATCCCGTCGAGCTTGCGCTCGAAGATCCAGTTTGGATCCGAGAAGCGCTCCCCGGTGAGCACCGCCTTCATCGCGCCCGCCGTCTGGGGTGGTGGCGCGGCCGGGGCGATTTCGAACTCGCGCGCGCTTAGTTTCGCCAGCGCAGTCATCCCCTCGCAACTCTATAAACGAGACGCGATGCCGATCTCCGCGCTGTTGCTGGCCCTCGCCGCGGCCGTCGTCCATGCCGTGTGGAACCTGTTGCTCTCCGACGAACGGGATACGCACAGCGCGAGCGCGGTGGCCCTCGTGGTGGGAACGGTGGTGTTCGCGCCGGTGGCGGTGCTTGGTTGGCGGTTCGATTCGACGGCGCTGCCCTACGTGGCGGGTTCGAGCGCGCTGGAGGTGCTGTACATGGTGCTGCTCGCGACCGCCTATTCGGTGGCCGCGATGGCGTTCGTGTACCCGATCGCGCGCGGGACCGGCCCCGTGTTGGTCCTGATCGCCGGCGGCGCGGTCACGGGAGCCCGCGTATCTTGGCTTGCCGCGCTCGGCGTGCTGCTCGTGGCCGGTGGGATCGTCCTCGTGCGAGGCGTGCGCAGCTCGGCCCGTCCCCGTGACCTGGCGCTCGCGCTCGGGGTCGGCGCCTGCATCGCCGGCTATACCCTGGTCGACAAGCACGGCATCGTCCACGCGGCGCCGGTCGCGTACCTCGAGGTCGTGTTCGGCGCCACCGCGCTCGCCTACCTGCTCGGTACCTGGCGGGCGCGCGGCCCCGCCGCTCTGCGCGCCGCTATCAGCTGGAGGACCGTGTTGGCAGGGATCGGTTTCTTCGGCGCCTACGCGCTCACGTTGGCCGCGCTGCGCCTTGCCCCTGCTGCCTCGGTGGCCGCGGTGCGCGAGTCCAGCGTGGTCATCGCCACGGCGGTGCTGGCGCTGAGCGGGCGCGAGCCCGTCGGCGCGGAGCGGGTGGCCGGCGCAGTGGCGGTGGTGGCGGGCATCGCGCTCATCTCGCTCGGCTAGGCGCCGTCCCCGGCCTCACCGCATTACTTGAACCGACTGATGAACCGCCGGCGCGCTTTGCAGGAGATCGGCGACGATCACGCCCGCGAGCACGATCGCGATCAGCCACATCACCCCGCGAAACATCGAGCTGACCGCAGCCCAGTTGACGAATAGCAGTGGGTTCATTGCTTCCTCTCATCCCGCCGGCACAGGCCCAGTCCGTCCCGGCAAGACCATCCTGCAGGATTGCTTCCTGGCTCCCTACCCACTCGCGCTTTGCTCGACGCAAGCCACCCCCGCTCCGCGCCCCACGGAACATGCCGCCGGGGCCAGGCTCCAGACCTACAATGGTCCTTGCCCCGCCCCCATGGTCTAGCGGTTAGGACGCCTGCCTTTCACGCAGGAGATCACCGGTTCGAATCCGGTTGGGGGTACTACCAAACGCCCTGGAAATCGCATGATTCGCTGCGGGCGTGACGCGCGTCATCACGCTTCCAGCTCGAGTTCGCGGCCGTTTCCGGCCTTTTCGCGGACACGATCCGTGGGCCGAACGGCTCCATTGGCGATAGGGTCCGCTGCGCCGAGCAGTCCGCGGATCTCGGCCCTCAGCTCGTCGCGGTCGGCTCTGCGCATCACCTGCGCGTAGATCGCCAGGGTGACGGCCGGATCGGCGTGGCCGACCTGTGCCTCAACGTAGGGGAGGTCGTAGCCGGCGGCGATCATGTACGTGATGTAGGTCGCCGGAAGGTGTGTGGAGTGACGTGGGTGCGGATCGGCGGCCGGTCCTCCGCGGCTCGGATCTCGTTCGCTCCGGAGACCACGGGAGCTATCACCCGGAGGCGAACGTTGTCCTTGTTGCCACGGTCTGCCGCGCTGGCCGCGCTCGTGAGCGGATACGACACTGGTGCGTGGAACGACCCGGTGAGCAAGCTCCAGCTCCTGTTCGACCTCGACCGCATACGCGGACTCCTGCATGCGGGCCAGGACATCTTCGACCCCGATCGTGACCGAGAACCATTCCTCGAGCATGTGCTCGCCAAGGGCTGTCACCTTGACACATTCACGCACGCTCTGGGACACGAGTGACCGCGGACGGGACGACGTTCGCGTGCGGTCGGTAGTCGCTACGTCGTTTCGTGCAGCGAGGTTCCGGCTTTCTGCGGCTGAGTTCAACCGCGCGTGTCCGTACGGTCACCCCGTGCAGGCCGATACAAGCAACACTCGAACAAAACGGTCGACGCCCGTCGGTCCAGGCGAGGCGAAACTGCCAGATGTGTCGCCCGCGCAGATGGTCGAGCTGTCGCGCGAGGAATGTCTCAACCTCCTAGCCGCCCATCACTTCGGACGATTGGCGGTGACCATGAGCAACGGCGCTCCCGTGATCCGGCCGGTCAACTACGTTTTCGACCGAGCGTCCCAATCCGTGGTGTTCCGCACGGCGCGGGGATCCAAGATGCACGCTCTCCTCCACGCCGCCAAGGCGGCCTTCGAAATCGACGGCATCGACGAGGCGTCTCGCACCGGATGGAGCGTGATCATCGAAGGAGTGACGGCCACTGTGATGGGTTCCCGAGACGTCTCTCGACTGAATCGGCTCGGCCTCGAGTCGTGGGCACCCCGCTCAAAGCCTCACTGGGCACAGATCCGGGCTTGGACCGTGTCCGGGCGGCGGATCGCGCTGCCGGAAAGCGTGAAGCCGGAACACTCCGTCGGATAGCGTCCGCGACGGCCAACCTCACGCTCCGTACCGACCGCCCGGTCGAGCACGGCGTCGGCGATGTGCTGGCGCTGCTCGACCGCCTCAGAATCAGTAATTCTCCGCAGTGATCGTTCGGCCTCCAGCGGCTGCTCGGGCGACGGACAGTGCGTAGCGTGACTGCCATGAACCCGAACGAGAAACAGCCATTTGAAGTCCTGATCGCAGGTGGTGGCGTCGCGGGGCTCGAGGCCGCGCTCGCGCTCCGAGAGCTGGCCGACGACCGCGTCGCGATCACAATGCTCACCCCCGAGCCCGAGTTCGTCTACCGCCCTATGCGGGTGCGCGAGCCGTTCGCCTACAGCGCGGCCCGCCACTACCCGCTCGATGAGATCGCACGCGAGATCGGGGTGGAGCTCAAGCAGGACGCGTTCAAGTGGCTCGACCCGGGCCACCGCGACGTGCACACGGAGGGCGGCGAGCAGCTTGCCTACGACGCGCTGCTGCTTGCGCTCGGAGCCCGCCTAAGCCCGCGCTTCAAGCACGCCGTGACCCTGGACGATCGGCGCATCGATGAGCAGCTGCACGGCCTGATTCAGGATGTCGAGGGCGGCTACACCCACAAGCTCGCATTCATCGCTCCCAGCCGCATGCCGTGGCCGCTGCCGCTCTACGAGCTGGCCCTCATGACGGCGCGGCGGGCGTTTGACATGAACCAGGACATCTCAATCACGCTCGCCACCCCCGAGGACGCGCCGCTCGCGATCTTCGGCACCGCGGTGAGCGAGACGGTTCAGGAGCTGCTCACCGAGCACGGGATCCTCTTCGTTCCTTCGGCCCACTGCGAAACGCCGGCACCGGGGGAGGTTCTGCTCCACCCGGGATCGCGGCGCCTGCATGTCGACCGCGTGATCGCCCTACCGGAGCTGTTCGGTCCTTCCACACCGGGTGTGCCGAAGCCGGATGGCCACGGCTTCATCCCGATCGACACCCACTGTCGGGTGCCGGGGCTCGAGGGCGTATTCGCTGCCGGCGATGCGGCCGACTTCGCGGTCAAGCATGGCAGCGTGGCCGCTCAACAGGCCGACGTCGCGGCCGAAGCGATCGCTGCGCTCACCGGCGCGCCGGGCGAACCGAGCAAGTTTCAGCCGGTGATCCACGGGGTGCTGCTCGGTGCCGACAAGCCGCTGTACCTGAGCGCACACATCACCGGCGGTCACGGGTCAAGCTCCGAGGTCAGCGACGAGCCGACCTGGTCCTCGCCGGCCAAGATCGCCGCCAAGTACCTCGCCCCGTACCTTGAATCGCGTGATCGCGCCGCTGTACGGTGACTCGCAGCGATCGGCGGCTGATGCGGCGCCCGGATGCCAACCCATGGCTGCAGGGGGAACCTCTTCCCATGCTCGACCACATCCGCGTTCACGACGCGATGCACCAGGGGATCATCACCTGCGAACCGGACACGCCGCTCCACGACGTCGCGGCAATCATGGCCAATCACGCGTGCAAGCGGTCGCGGTGGCCGACGGCCCGAGCGGTCGCAGGAGCGCTGTCGTGTCGGACCTAGACGTCATCGCCGCCATAGCAAGTCGTGAAGAGCCGAGCGCAGCGTCGGTGGCGGCCATCGAGCCGCTGGCAGTGTCGTCCGACGAGCGATTTGACCGCGCAGCGCAACTGATGGCAACGCAGGGCGTAACGCACCTCGTGGTTGTGGATGGCGCGGACGGCCATCCGATTGGGGTGCTCTCTTCGCTCGACCTCGTCGCCGTCTACGCGGCCTCCTCGCGAGCCTGGGCGCGTCATTCCGTACACGAATAGACAGAAAGAGGGTGTCTCGATGTTTAGGAAGGTTGTTTGGGCGACGGACGGCTCCGACGCCGCCGATCGGGCGCTATCAGTCGCGAGGCAGCTAGCGGCCGAGGTGGATGGCGAAGTACTGGCGGTTCACTGCGTGGAGCTCACCATGCCCGGCAAGGGAGGCGGGAGGTTCAGCGTCTACGCCAACGAGGACGAGCTCGAGGAAAAGATCGAGCGGCAGTTGAGGGACCTGAAGGCGGCCGGGGTGCCGGCGCGGATGCGTATGGCGAGGGCTGCTGTAGGCGAAGCGGCGCACGTGATCGCTGAGGCGGCGCAGGAGGAGGGTGGAGACGTGATCGTCGTCGGCACCCGGGGCCGCAGCCCACTCATCGGCGCGTTGCTCGGCAGCGTGACCCAACGGCTGCTGCACGTCGCTCCTTGTCCGGTGTTGGCGGTACCGACAAGAAATGGAGACCGTTCTGACTGACGCGGCGGGCCGCGGCGCCGCTCAAACCAAGCGCGGTCGCCGGTGGCGAACTACGTACCACCGTCGCGAACGACCACGGATGCCCGGAGTTGCGCGTGACGCGACGCTCTCTCACATGAAAAGCGAGCACACGTCGTGATCCTGGGAGCCGGCTTCGTAGGCCTCGAAATCGCGTTTCTGCTGCGTATGCGTCTGGGCATCGAGTCGATTTGACCGTGGTCTCCGAGCGAGAGGCGTTCACCTTCCGCCCGAACACGATCTATGTCCCGTTCGGGGCCGACCCTCGCGTCGCGGAGGTCCAGCAATTGGGCGGCGCGGGCCTCGCTCCATGCGCCCGACTGGGCGCTCGACGAAATCTCTTGTCCGACCTCACGTTCATCATCGAGAACGCCGATCGGATTGGCTTCGAATCCGCGCGTCTCGGGGTAGGGGCGGGACCTCATACGCCATTATTGGCTCCTCATGGTCGTGTGAGAGCCGTCGGTTCAGCGGGGGCACGCCGCGCCGGCGGACGGTGCAGGATTCCTCGACTCGACGACATCTTGCGAGCAGGCACTCGTCCCCTCTGAGGGGTCCTTCCGTATGCCCCCGGCCGGCCCACCGCCCTGGTCTGTTCAGGAGTTCGATCAGGATGACAGGCCGGCCATCCGCGGCAGGCGTTCGGCCCGATCCGAGTGGACCAGCGCTTCGAGCCGGTCGGACGCGCGCCGTAGCGCCAGCTCCCCGAACAGGTACGGCGCCGCGTTGTGCGGTGCTGGGCGAGGGAACAGTGACAGCGCGCCCGCGGCCCCGGCGATGTGGCGCAAGCCGAACTCGTGGATGACAAGCAGCACGACGGTTTCAGGCCGTGCGACGAGGCGCTGCAGCGCCTCGGCGTATCGGAGTAGCGCCTGATTGATGCTCTCCCCGCGGGGGAAGCGCTCGCTGGGGTCGTGCCGCTCCTTCCAGGACCAGTAGG